>CAZIRH010000423.1:0-4321 GCA_964541065.1 uncultured Solibacteraceae bacterium | reverse complement strand
CGGCAGCAGGGTGAGCATTCAGTGCGCCTCCCGCTCGAACAGCGCCAGACCACCCCCGAAGTCCCGCACCAGCCGCAGCCCGTGCTCCGCCTGGATCTTCTGGAGATCCGCCGGCTTGGCGAAGTCGCCCACCACCCAGCGGACTTCCCGGCCCGGCTTCAAATCCACCAGCAGGCGCGGCGCCAAGGCGTATGGCGCCGCCAGAGAGGATGGCGCTGCCGACCGCTCCTCGAGGGTCATGTCCGAGATGTACCCGAGGACGGCACCCGCGGGCACTAGCTGGCTCACCTGCCGCCAGCGCTCCTGTTGCGCGCCGATCCGGTACGGGTCCTGATGGGAACGGTTGTACAGAGACATCAGGCGGTAGAAATCCAGGCAGGCCAGCAACGCCAGCAGAGTGACGCCACCCGCTCCCAGCCAGGCACGGATCATCGTCGCTCTCAGGGAACACGTGGCAGCCGCCCGTGCCGCCGCAGGATTTCGAGGGTCCGTTCGAGCGGCAGCGCCTCCACGGTGCGGCCGCAGCCGGTCATGGTTCTGGCCCGGAACAGCGAGTTGTAAACGGCCTCTTCGGTGGCCTCCATCACCGCCAGGAACAGGGGCGAGACCGCGTTGTTGGCCAGCAGCTTCACCTCGCGCACGGGCGCTCCGGGGCGGATGCGCAGCTCCGGCGCGGTCGAGAAGGCGATGGCGTAGTCGCCGCTGCCGTTGGAAGCCGCCGAACCGGTGCGCGCCAGGCCCAGCATCGAGCGGGCGGCCATGCGGTGCAGGTTGCGGTGGTCAACCGGCGCGTCGGTGGCGATCACGACGATGACCGAGCCGTCCGCCGATCCCGCGCCCGCGGCTTTCAGTTCCCGGCCCACCGGCACACCCGCGATCATCAGGTCGCCTCCGTAGTTGGTCTGCACCAGCACGCCGACCGTGTAGCCGCCCTGTGCCTCCCTAAGGCGCCGCGAAGCTGTCCCGATGCCGCCTTTGAACCCGAAGGCGATAGTGCCGGTGCCAGCGCCCACCGCCCCCTCCTCCACCGGCCCCCCCTTCGCGCCCGCAAGGGCGGCGAAGACCTCCTCACGGCCAGCGTGGCGCCCGCGGATGTCGTTCAGCGCGCCGTCGTTGGTCTCCGCCACCAGGGGGTTTATCGAACGCACGCCGGCGTTCTCTTCCAGGCCCAGCATGTAGTCGAGCAGCGCGTCGGCCACCCGCGGCACGTTCAGCGTCGAAGTCAGCAGGATAGGCGTCTCGATCTCGCCCAGCTCGTTGACCTGCGTGGAACCCGCCAGCTTGCCGAAGCCGTTGCCCACGAAGACCGCGCCCGGCACTTTTTCCCGGAAAAGGTTGCCGGTGTGGGGCAGGATGGCGGTGACGCCGGTGCGGACTTGCTCGCCGCGGATCAGGGTGACGTGGCCCACCGCCACGCCCGCCACGTCGGTGATGGCGTTGAGCGGCCCCGGGGCGAGCACACCCACCTGGAGCCCGATGTCGCGGGCGCGCGGGCGCTCCGCCTCGCTTGCCTGAAAGCCCCAGGCGAGCCCCGCGCACGCCAGCAGGGCCAGGGGGATCTTCGCCAGCATGGCTTCAACGTCCGCGGCGGCCCGGCCCGGGCGGGGGCGGATACGGCGCCAAGGTCGAAGAGCCCTGCGGCGTCCGCAGCAGGAGGCCGGGGGGACTCCCCGTGGGCCCCACCGGGGCCACCATGGTGCGGTCCTTGCGCAAGTCGTAGATGAACTCCCACTCGTCGTAGCGGGTGCGCTCGTTGTAAGTGATGATACTGTCGCCCTCTGCCTTGCTGGCCACGCCCGCAATGCCCGTGCCGAAGGTGAGCGCCTCCCCCGTCTGGGTTTGCCCCAGACCGCCGGGCCGGGGCGTGGTCAGGATCTTCCGAATCATCTCGAGGGCGGGATTCGAGGGTCCGCTCGCGGGCGCCTGCTCTCTGCCCGGTTGCGCAGCATAGTAGGACGTCGGGGATTCCCCGCCGGTCTGCGAGCTGGCCGGCGGCCGTTGCAGGGGAATGGTGGGCACGAAGCTGCCCGGACGCCCGTAAGGCGCCGCAAACCCCGGAATGATCTGCACAGGGCTGGACTGCCCGAGCTGGCCCGTAAAGACCCGAATCGGCGAGGACGGCTGGATGACCTGGCCCTGCGGATAGGTGATGGGCTGGCCGGGCTGCGAAGGCTGATACGGCTGGCCGGGAATCACCACCGGGAACTGATAGGCAGGCTGCTGGCCGGGCTGCGGCGGGTAGTAGCCGGGCTGGCCGGGAGCCACCACCGGGAACTGATAGGCAGGCTGCTGTCCGGGCTGCGGCGGGTAGGAGCCGGGCTGGCCCGCCTGTGGCCCCGGAACCACGTAGGGCACACCCACCTGAGGTTCGGGATTCGGCTCGGGAGGCGGCGTGGGAGCCTGCGGGTAGGGCTCACCCGGCTGTACCGGCGGGTAGACGGGAGCCGGCACGCCGGCAACCTGGGTCTCCTGCCCCGCCGGGAGCTGCTCGGCAGGCTCGGTGGCGCCTTCGGGCAGAGCCGTGGCTGGCGTCAGTCCGCCCATCTCGCTGGCGCGCCGCCGCACCGCCGCCGAGGGAAGCTCCTGACCTCCGGATGCCGCCTTCGCGCTTTCGCTTTCGGAGGCGCCGCCCTTCTCGTCCTTCTTCAGACCCGCTGGGGTCTGGGTGCGGGAATCCGTCAGCATGCCGCCCGGCCCGATGTGGATCAGCCGCCACTCGTCCTTGCCAGTGAGCGGGTCCCTGTAGCGCCGGCGCAGGAAGCGGAAGTTGTTCGTGTCCTCGAGCTGTTCCAGGCTGGCCGGAAACCGCCTGAGCTTACGGAAGTACAACTGGATGGCGCGCTGGTACTGCTCGCCGCGGTCGATCAGCAACTGCTCGCGCGCGCGCTGGGCCTCGAAGGCCACGCGGGGCAGTTCGGTGTACAGCACAATCGCCACCGCGGCCGCCATGGCGAACACCAGCAGCAGGGCAAACCCCGACTCGCGTCCGTGACGCTTCATCCCGCCTGCTCCTCCAGCGGCAGCGTCTGCTGGTACTTCTGCTCGACGTCTTCCACTACACACGAGTTTATTCCGATCCGCACCACTTTGTAGCGCCGCTTGATCAGCTCGCCCTCCCCGGCCACCAGGATCTCGTCGCCGTCCAGGAAGAAGGCGCGGCGCTGGCCGGCCCGGGCTTCGCTCGAGTAGCCGAAGAACTTGAGCGGAATCGGCGCCGGCGGGGGCTTCGCCGGGGATTCCGGAGGGTTGTTCTCCGCGGGCGCCGGCCCCACCGGCTTGGGGATGACCTTCACCTCGCTGGGCTTGGGAGCCGGGGGCGGTCCGAACTGGAAGAGGTTCCGTTCGCCGCCTTCGATGGTGACGGCCTGGACCCTGGCCAGCAGATCCAGGCGCAGGGTCGGATCGGCGGAAAACGGGTCCGGGCCCTCAGCTGCACGGCCGGATCGGAGCGCCGGCCGGAACTCGAGGCTGCGCGAACGGGGCGGCGCCGGGGCGCGCGGTTCGGAGGCCGGCGTCGGATCGAGGTCGCGCGACAAAGTGGCCTGCGGGCCGGGCCTGGCGGCAGGCCGCGCCGCGGGCCGCTCCTCGCCGGAGAACAGGTTGCTGTACACCAGGTAGCCGGCAGTCACCACCAGCGCCGCCAGCGCGGCCAACTTCCTCGGCTCGGCTCCTAGTTTCATCAGTCCGCTCCCGCCCGCTCCCGGACGAAGCAGTTCAGCTTCATGTTGATGTTCAACAGCAACCCGGACTGTTGCGGGGCGGCCTGAATAGTCTCCAGGATGAGGAACCGCGGCGAGCTGTCCAGCAGGTGCAGGAACTGCATCAGGTCGGCGAAAGTGCCCTCGTAGTTGGCCGTGACGGTCATCATGCTGAGGGTCTCGCTGCCCTCTACGGGCTCGAACAGGAAGTTGGCCTCCCGCTGCTTGACGCCGGCCTTCTGGCCCGTGTTGAGCAGCTCGGACAGCACGGCCGAAGAAGCCGTGCGCCGCTCGAGGAAGTAGTCGCGGAGGAAGTCGTCGCCGGCGCTCCGCGCCGATTCGATCTTCCGCACCAGGCCGCGCAGCCTCTCCACCGCCGCCTGGTGATCGCGCACCTGCCTCCCCAGGCCCGCCGCCTGGCGCTCCAGATCCTGCGCGGTCCCCGCCCAGGGCTTGAAGATCACGGCCGCGACGATCAGGTCCGCCAGCAGCAGCAGGCTGACGCCGACGCGTGCCAGCACGCGCGGCTCCCGCCGCCAGCGCGCCACCGTCTCTGGTATCCCCCTGGCCATCGGCTACCCCAGCCCCCTAGAGTTTCTGCACATAGTTCACCGTCACCCGAT
>CAZIRH010000422.1:0-4359 GCA_964541065.1 uncultured Solibacteraceae bacterium | reverse complement strand
AACGGTCTCCAGGTACACGCGGTCCCCCGCCGCAGAGTTCTTCGTGCTGATGCTGTTGATCAGGCTCAGCGGGATGCGGGTACCCGGTTCGATCACGTACTCGCCCGGCTTGCGCTCGGCCACCTGCCGCCACCCGGGCTGGGCGCTTTCCGGACCCGGGTCTTGGGCCGCCGCCAGCGCGAGGATCCCCGCCATCAACACCGCCACAACGAGGTGCCGCATAGTAAGCTCCTCTTCCTCTATTCTACGCCTCACTCTGACTAACGCAGCCGAGCGCCCCGCGGTTGCGGCGGAACTTACCGGCTCTCGCCGCCCCGCACGGGCAGCCTCAGCCCCGCCGGGCTCGTCTGGCTGCCCAGCACGATCCGGACCTCGGGGTTGCTGTCGAGCCGTTCCGGGAGTCTCAGGTTGATCTGGTAGAGTCCGGCGAAGCCGGGCGCGACGCCCGCGTAGAAGATGCGGGCGGGGTCCAGGGTCACGCCCCCCAGCAGCACCTGGAACTCGATCAGGCGCTTGATGCGCGCGGCGATCAGCGGCGCCTGGCCCCAGGCGGTTTCCGGATCGGTCTCGCCCAGGCCGGTGGCGAACAGGATCACGTCCTGGCCGGGCAGCGCGGGCGCGGCCTCGGTGATGGCGGACCAGTCGGCGCGCGTCGCCACCACCATCCCCGGGCCCCACTGGAACAGCGTCGGCGCCACATCCAGCAGCTTGACGACGACGGCCGGGCCGGCCGTCCCGTCCAAGGTGACCCGCAATTCGGCCTCCGGACGCCGCAGCATGTTGGGGATCAGCAGGTTGATCTGCCCCGGAGAGACGTAGTAGATCACCGCGGGAATGCTGTCCACCAGGACCCGCACCCCGGCCAGTTCCGTGGGCAGTTTCCCGCTGCGGATGTCCTCGGGCGCCATGGCGCGCGTGGCATAGGCCAGGTTGGCGCCGTAGATGGTGGCAAAGGTGTTCGGCGCCAGCGCTCCTACCGCGTTGCTGGCCGCATTCACGATGCTGGCCGCCGAGTAGGTCGGCGCCTGCCGGCTACCCGCGGCGTCCGCCGCATGCAAAGGCCCAGCCGCCAGCACGGCGAGCAAGTAGAGCGCCGCGCCCATAAGCCTCTCCCGATTCTACTACCTCCGGAGGGCAGAACCTGGCTAGCTCACGCCAGCGCCAGGATCTGATCCACCACCGCCGAGAGCTTCTTGAGCTGGTCGGGCTCCTTGGGGTCATGGCCGATCTCGGGACACACCCAGCCGCGGTAGTCCACCTTCACCAGCGCCGCCATGACCGCCTTCCAGTTGACATCCCCTTCCAGCAGGTTCACGAACCGGCCTTGCTCGGCCCGGGTGGAGAGCTTGTAGTCCTTCAGATGCACCCGCTTGACGCGCCCGCCCAGCGTCAGGATCCAGTCCTCCGGGTAGCCGAACTGCATCACGTTGCCGATATCGAATTGGGCTTGCACCCAGGGGCTCTTGAACTGGTCAATGAAGCCCCGCATCTCCAACGGGCTCAGAAGAAACTTGTTCCAGACGTTCTCGATCGCCAGGATCACCTTGGCCTGGGCGGCGAACGGCACCAGTTTCTCGAGCTCGGCCGTCGAGCGCTTCCAGGTCTCCTCGTAGCCGAACATGAACCTGGCGCCGCTGCCCAGCCGGCCCGGAATCACCAGCAGGGCGCCGCAGTGGAGCGCCTGGGCGATCTCGATACACCGCTTGACGCCCTCGACCCCGCGCGCTCGCACGGCCGCATCCGGATGGTTGAGCGGGTTCTCCGACAGCACCTCGGAGGCCCACAGGCACACCAGCATAACTCCGGCGTCCTGCGCCGCCCTCAAGAGGCGCTCCAACTCCTGGGGCGTCAAGTGCGCGGCGATCTCGCCGCCGATGGGGGCCTCGAGGCCGTCAAAGCCGGCCTGCTTGGCTTCCTGGAAGCACTTGACCAGCGGCGTGCCCTTGGGGAAGATCCCCTGGCAGACGCCCTTGCGGAAGCGCCCGGCGGGCGCCTGGAGGGAAGCGGCCACGGCGGCCGCGGTCACGAATTCTCTGCGAGTCATGTTGGCCTCTCTTTCTACCACGAGTAGCGAACCGTGTAGTTGATCACGGCCTCGCCGCTGGCGGGGATGCGCGGCCGGAACTCGATCGTCCGGGCGTCGGTCTTGGTGAAGTCCACGGTCTTGCCGGTGATGTCCCACTGGATCCAGCGATACATGTGCTCGACCACCCGCACCTCGACGGTCTCCGGCTTGTGGTTGCGCACCTTGATCTCGAAGGATTCCTCGGCCCAGTTGCGGGCGGTATCGAGCCGGAAGTTGGTCTGGCGGCGTTCGCCGGTCAGATCGAAGGCGTTGCCGGTGTAGAGGCGCACGGTCTCGTCTTTCGGGGTATGATCGATGCGGTCCTCGCCGACGAACTCGTTGCGACCGTCCACATCGCGCCGGTAGATCTTCACCTTGCCCCTGGGCAGCGGCATCCCCAGGTGGGACGCTTGCGAATTCGCAAACTCCAGCATGACCCACACCTTGGGATTGCTCAGGGTGCCGTACTGGGCCTGCGTGCGGATATTGTGGTAGTCCCAGCCACGATAGCGCGGGTCCACCCGGAAGCCGTCATACACGTAGATGCGTCTGGCCGGAACGTTGGCCGCGCGCACGAACTCCACCTGCTTCACCTCGCGGTCCAGCACGGTGGTAGGACGCGGCAGCGTGTAGAGATGGTACTCGTCGAAGGCGCGTTCCGTGACCGCCTCCGGGCGCTCCGCCATCTCGCTGCGCAAGGCGCCCGCCACCACCCCGAGCTCCTCTTCCGGCCGCGCCCGCGCCACGTCCCCGGCCATCAGCTTGACGCTCGAGTTCTCGAAATCCTTGCCGCTCATGTTCTCCAGCGTCACCCAGCCGATGAGGTCGAACAGGTCGCCCTGCTCCGGGGCCACGGCGTTGTACGTCGCCTCCCAGCGCATGCCGCCCGTAAGATAGGAGAACTCGGTTTCATGCCGGCCCGCGGCGTCGGTCCACAGCCGCCACAGCAGCGTCGGCTTGAGAAAGGCTTTGGGATCGAGCGCGTCAAAAATGGGCTTGCCCGGCAGCCCGAACTGAATCTTGTCCTCCACCTCGACGATGGGCTGTCCCCCGCCTTGCGGCTGGGCCATCGCCATCTGCGAGTAGGCGTACTGCTGCCCGTAGCGCCGGAACACCGAGGTGTGCGGCACGTAGCCGCTGCGCAGGATCCTGCCCCGGACGATCTTCTTCTCCCCCGTTTGGGGCACGGTGACCTCGAAGGAGAGCACCTTGCCTTCCGACTTGCGCAGCAGCAGCCCCTCACTGAGGGGATCGCTCTCGTAGTTCTGCTCGAGAATCTGCACCGAGCCGGGCCGCGTCAGGTCGCGCAGCACCACCGAATCGGGCTCCAGGTGGGCCGTGATGTCGGAGACACGGACCTCGTTCTCCCCGCGCTTCAGCTCCAGGACGCGCCGCTCCTTGACCACCGCGAAGTTCTGGTTGTAGATGGTCAACTGCGTCTGGCCGCAGACGGCGGCGACGCCCGCCAAGAAAGTGACCAAGGTAAGTGGCTTCATGCCCAAACCATAGCACGAAGCGGACCGGGTCTCCGGCTTGCTCTAGCGCCCCTCCCGCTTCTCCCAGCCGGACTGAAACAGCGGGATGACGTTCTCCGGGCGGTAGGGGTGCTTGAGGAGCTCCTCGAGGTTGAGGTCAAGACCCAGCCCCG
Source organism: uncultured Solibacteraceae bacterium (assembly GCA_964541065.1). Classification (GTDB taxonomy): domain Bacteria; phylum Acidobacteriota; class Terriglobia; order Bryobacterales; family Bryobacteraceae; genus VFZS01. The sequence continues at coordinate 646 of CAZIRH010000422.1, read as the reverse complement.
GGCGGTCCGGGATATCGATGTAGCCCTCCACCACCTCGACCGGGTGGGTGACGATGTCGCGTTCCCAGGGCTCGTTGAACTCGTCGAAGATCTCGTGGATATAGAAGTGCGGCAGCGAGGCGTTCAACTGCACGCACGCCGCCGAGCAGACTGGCCCCTGTGCGCTGTGCGGCGCCACCACGCCGTAGTGCGCGTCCACCATGTCGGCGATCTTGCGGGCCGCGAACAGGCCGCCCAGGTTGATCGGCTCCGGCTGCAAGATGCACACCACCTCGTGCTTCAGCAGCTCGGCGAACTGGTACTTGGAGTGGAAGTTCTCGCCGGTGGCGATGGGCACGGGGCTGCGCCGCGCCACCTCGACCAGAGCCGCGATGTTGGCGTGGTGCACCGGTTCCTCGAACCACCCCGGGCGGAACTCGGCCATGGCCTCGGCCAGCCGTACGGCCGTGGCCACGTTGAAGCGGCTGTGGCCCTCGATGAGGATGTCCACCTGGGGGCCCACCGCCTGGCGCACCGCGCGGATGATGTCGAGCGAGAGGTCGAACTCCTCCGGGGTCAGCGTGCGCCAGTTGCGGCCGAAGGGGTCGAACTTGAGGGCCGTGTACCCGCGCGCGGCCACGTGCCGGGCCTGCTCGAAGAAGTTCTC
>CAZIRH010000421.1:0-4375 GCA_964541065.1 uncultured Solibacteraceae bacterium | reverse complement strand
GGCCCTCACCACCAGCGCGGCAGCGTGAGAAAATGTAGAAACTCCAGGCACAGGCAAGAATGCCTGTGCCACCTTGGGGCCACGCAGAACTGGGGGAGGGCAAGCTCGCGGCGCAGCCCCCGGCGCGCGTTCCGCGATGCGGCACGCCCGGCCCGACACCGCCGCCCGCAGGGCGGGACAACTCATTGAAATTGCGACCAACAACATTTCACTACACGGAACGCCGTCAGAGGGCCCTTCCTGCGGTTGTGCGGCTCGCCGAGTTCATTTAGGATGGCCCTCACCGGGTACGTGTGTGAAAAAGAGAGCCCTATGCCCAGACCGCTGATCGCGCTGGCGTCGCTGCTTTGCTGCCTCGGACTTCTGCCGGGCGCCACCCTCACCGGCGAGCTCAAGCGGTGGCACAATGTCACCCTCACCTTCGACGGGCCGCGGACCAGCGAAACGGCCAATCCGAACCCGTTCCTCGACTACCGCCTTAACGTCACTTTCACCAAGGGTTCGAAGCGCTACCTCGTCCCCGGATACTTCGCCGCGGACGGCAATGCCGCCGAGACCAGCGCCGCCGCCGGGGACAAGTGGCGCGTGCACTTCGTTCCGGACGAGCCGGGCACGTGGCGCTACCGCGCCTCTTTCCGCGCCGGGCCGGAGGTCGCCGTCAGCCTCGAGGCGAACGCCGGGGAGCCGGTTTCCTTCGACGGCGCTGTCGGCGCCTTTACGGTCGGCCCGACCGACAAGCAGGGGCCCGATCATCGCGCGCGCGGCATGCTGCAATACGTGGGCGAGCGCTACCCCCGCTACGCCGGCTCGGGAGAGTACTTCATCATGGTGGGGACGCAGAGCCCCGAGAACTTCCTCGCCTACTACGAATTCGACAACACCGTGGATCACCTCGGCGCCGAGCGCAAGCGGACGCCGTTCCCCGACGGCCTGCACCACTACCAGCCCCACCTCAAGGACTGGCGGCCCGGCGACCCCACCTGGCAGGGCGACAAGGGCAAAGCCATCATCGGCGCACTCAACTACCTCGCCGGCAAGGGCATGAACACCTTCTACTCGCTGACCATGAACGTCAGCGGCGACGCGCGCGACATCTACCCCTGGACCGGCTACGACGAGCGCGCCCGCTACGACGTCTCCAAGCTGGCCCAGTGGGAAATCGTCCTCTCGCACATGGACCGCCTGGGGCTGCAATTCATCCTGGTCACCCAGGAGGAAGAGGGTGAGCAACTCCTCGGCAAGCTCAGCGCCATCCGCAAGCTCTACTACCGCGAGCTGGTCGCCCGCTTCGCCCATCACCACGCTCTCATCTGGGATCTCGACGAGGAGATGGACCGCTGGCGCTACTTCACTACCCAGGACGTGAAGGACATCTGCAACTACTTCCGAGCCCTCGACCCTTACCGGCATCCTATCGAGTACGTGCAGTGGAAAGCCGAGCTGATCCCGGACGAGAAGACCTACGGCCGGCTGCTGGGGTTCCCCAACTTTGATGTCGTCGCCATGCAGCACGACGCCGAGAATACCCGCGCTGAGACCATCAAGTGGGTGGACCGCTCCGCGCAGGCCGGTCACCCGTGGCTGGTCGGCCTCATCGAAATGAACCCCGGCCTCCCGCCCGACGAGAAGGACTACTGGCACCACCGCGCGCGCACCCTCTCCATCTGGGGCAACCTCATGGCCGGCGGCTTCGGCACCATCTTCTTCAACATCGGCTCGAACGATGACCTCAACTGCGAGGACTTCCGCAGCCGCGACCACTTCTACGACCTCCTGCGCTACGCCCACGAGTTCTTCACCCGCTACCTGCCGTTTCACCGGATGCGCCACCGCGACGAACTCACCCCGGCGCCCAACGACTACGCATTTGCCCAGGAAGGCGAGGTCTACGCCATCTACCTGCCCGAGGGCGGGGCGGCCCAACTGAACCTGGCCGGGGCGAAGGGGACCTTCGAGGTGAAGTGGTACGATCCTCGTTTCGGCGGCCCGTTGCAGGATGGAACGGTCCGCACCCTGGAAGGCGGCGGCCTGCGGTCGGTCGGCCAAGCGCCCAAAGAGCCCGCGCGCGATTGGGCCGTGCTTGTTCGGCGCGTCGTCAGAAAGGAACGCTGATGCCTCAGACTTTAGCGCTGCTCCACACCAGCCATGTGCTGATCCCGATGTTCTCCGAGTTGTGCGAGCAGATGATCCCTGACGTAGCGATCTTTCACCTGGTGGACGAGAGCCTGATCAAGAACACGGTCGCGGCGCAGGGTCTGGCCAAGACCACCGTGCGGCGTCTGCTGGCGCTGATCCAGAACGCGCGCGAGGGCGGGGCGGACGCCGTGCTGGTGACCTGCTCGTCCGTCGGCCCCGCCGTGCCAGTGGCGCGTGAGGTCTTCGATTTTCCCGTGCTGCGCGTGGACGAGGCCATGGCGGAGGAGGCCGTGCGGCTGGGCGTTCGCGTCGGCGTGCTGGCCACCCTGGCCACCACCCTGGCGCCTACCGTGGCGCTGCTGCGCCAGACCGCCGCGGCCCAGTCGCGCCACATCGACGTGGTGCCCTGCCTCTGCGATGGCGCCTTCGACGCGGTGATCGCGGGCGACAACGAAACCCATGACCACATCGTCACGGCCGCGCTGGTCCGCCTCATTGACACCGTGGACGTGGTGGTGCTGGCCCAAGCCTCGATGGCAGGCGTGGCGGAGCGGATTCCGCGCGACGCGCGCGCCAAGCCCGTGCTCTCCAGTCCCAGGCTGGCCATCGGCCGCGCCCGCGACGTGCTGCTGGCCGCCGGACAGGCCGCCGTCTGACGTCGAGGTCCCGGCTTGAGGAAGCGCCACATCGTTGTGCTGTTTCTGGCCAGCCTGGGCACTATCACCTTCCTTGACCGCCTGTGCATCGCCGTGGCCAGCCCCCGCATGCAGGAGGAACTGGGGATCCCGCCTCAGCGCTGGGGTTGGGTCCTGGGCGCTTTCGTTCTGGCCTACGGTTTGTTCGAAATCCCCACGGGCGCCATGGGAGACCGCATCGGCCAGCGGAAGGTCCTCACCCGCATCGTCCTCTGGTGGTCGGCGTTCACCTGCCTGACGGGCGCGGCCACCAGCTTCGTGGCGCTTCTGGTGACCCGGTTCCTGTTCGGAGCCGGCGAAGCCGGCGCCTACCCCAACGCCTCCGGCGCCATCGCCCGCTGGTTCCCCCTCCACGAACGCGCACGCGCCCAGGGCTCCGTCTGGGGCGCCAGCCGCTTCGGAGGCGCGCTCGCTCCGCTGCTGGTCGTCCCCATCCAGGCGGCGTTGGGCTGGCGCGCCGCGTTCTTCATCTTCGGTCTCACCGGCATGATCTGGGCCGCCGTCTGGTGGTTCTGGTTTCACGACGATTGCCGCCGCCAGCCCGGTATCACGCCCCAGGAACTGGAGGAGATCGGCCCCGCCCACGTCGCTTCTATGCACGTCGCCGTGCCCTGGAGAGCGCTTTTCCGCAGCCGGCAGTTGTGGCTGATCGTGGCCATGTACTGGTGCTACGCCTGGGGCCCCTGGTACTATTTCTCGTGGTTTCCCACTTACCTGGTCCGCGGCGTCGGCTTCAGCGAAACCGAGATGGGCATCTTCGCCACCCTGCCCTTTCTGCTCGGCACGGCCGGCAATCTCATCGGCGGATTCGCCAGCGATCGCCTGGTGCGCCGCTGGGGATTGCGTGCCGGCCGACGTTCGCTCGGCGTGGCCAGCCTCGCCGCAACCGCCCTGCTGGTCCTGGGCACGGCGGTGAACCATGACAAGACCACCGTAGTCGTTCTCTCTTCGTTGGGCTTCGGCATCATGGACCTGATGCTGCCCGCGGCCTGGGCCATCTGCCTGGACGTGGGCGCCAGGCATGCCGGGGTGGTCACCGGTATCATGAACACTGCCGGCCAGTTCGGCGGTTTCGTCTGCACCGTCTTGTTCGGTTACATCGTCAAGGCCACGGGAAGCTACCACGCCCCTTTGTTCTTGATCGCCGGCATGCTCATGGTCAGCGCCGGCCTGTTCTCGCGCATCGATCCCACGCGACCCCTGGCCGCAATGGAGCAAGCACATGAAAACCCTGATTGCCGTTCTCGTGCTGTGGGCATCGCTGTGGTGCCAGAGCGTTCCCAAGGAGACCAGATTCCTCGTCAAGCTGAGCGATTCCCTGAGCACTAAGACCAGCCGGAAGGGGGACAAAGTCGGGGGGGTGGTGATTTCCCCGGAGCGGCTGCGGGGCGGACGCCTGGAGGGAGCCGTCGAGGAGGCCGCAGGCGGCAGGTTGCGCTTCAGCTTCCACACGCTTCGCTTCGCCGGCAAGACCGTCGCGATTCGCACCGAAATCACCGGCGTCGTCAGTTCCAAGGGAAACGCCGGCCTGGACGACCTGGAGC
>CAZIRH010000420.1:0-4388 GCA_964541065.1 uncultured Solibacteraceae bacterium | reverse complement strand
CGAGGCGACGTCACGCTGCTCGGCGCGACCACCGAGAACCCTTCTTTCGAGATCATCTCGGCCCTGTTGTCACGCGCCAAGGTGTACGCCCTGCGCCCCTTGACCCCGGAGGAGATCGTCAGCCTGCTGGAGCGGGCGCTCGCGGACCGCCCGCGGGGCTTGGGAGAACTGGGCCTGCGGATTGGGGAGCCGGGGCTGCTGGAGCAGATCGCCATCCACTCCAGCGGCGACGCCCGCGCCGCCTACAACACCCTGGAAGCCGCGGTGGCGGCCTCCAAGAGCGGAGAACTGGCGCGGCAGGCGGTCGAAGACGCCATCCAGCGCAAGGTTCTGCTCTACGACAAGGCCGGCGAGGAGCACTACAACCTGATCTCGGCCCTGCACAAGAGTGTGCGCTCCAGCGACGTGGACGCCGCGCTCTACTGGCTGGCCCGTATGCTGGAAGCGGGCGAGGACCGCCTCTACATCTCGCGCCGCCTCATCCGCATGGCCATCGAGGACATCGGCCTGGCCGACCCGAAGGCCCTCGAACAGGCGGTGGCCGCCATGCAGGCGGTGCACTTCCTGGGCATCCCGGAAGGCGACCAGGCCCTGGCTCAGGCGGCCATCTACCTGGCCGTGGCGCCGAAATCCGACGCCGCCTATCAGGCTCTGGAGCGCGTGCGCCAGGAAGTGCAGGATGCCGTGGCCGAGCCGGTACCCCTGCACCTCCGCAACCCGGTCACTTCGGCCATGAAGGGATGGGGCTACGGCGAGGGCTACCGGCACGCCCACCAGTTCGAGGACGCGCTTCCAGGCATGGAGTGCCTGCCGGCGTCGCTCGCCGGCCGGCAGTACTACTTCCCGACCCAGCGCGGCATCGAGAAGCGCATCGCCGAGCGGCTCGAGGAGGTCCGCCGGCGCAGGGGTCAGGCCGGCCCGCCTCCCACCGGCGCTTTGGGCTGAACAGCGCGTTTTTCGTGCATCGCCGCGCCGGAGACCGGCAACAAAACCGGCAGGGGCGTCTTGACCTTTGCCAAATCGGCATCTATACTGGCATAGTACTCGGGACGGGGAGGGATGGTACATGCGATCTAGTCGGAGGGGGGACTTCTTGGCTATGGCGGGGGCCAGGCTGCGCCTGCATGATGAGGGAAGCATGCAGGCAGATCCTAGGACTTCGGTGGGACCGGGAACCGCGGCCCCGGGCGTCGCCGGCGAGCGCCGCGGAGCCCTGCGCTTCCCCATCGACCAGCAGGTCCGCTACAAGGTGTTCGCCCGGAGGGCCGTGGAGGCCGGTTGCGGCAGAACCGTCAACATGAGCTCTACGGGCATTCTCTTCACCGCCGAGCGTGTTTTGGCCCCGGGGGAGCGCGTCGAACTCTCGGTGAACTGGCCTGCCTACCTGGACCAGAAACACCCCCTGAAGCTGGTGGCCGCCGGCCGCGTGGTGCGCGCCTCCAACGGCACTGCCGCCATGGCCATTGACCGTTACGAGTTCCGCACCCAAGGCGCCGCCCCATTCAATTCACATTAGGGCGGACGCGTCCGGGGCGCGCCGCCGCCCGGCGACAGCCTCCCCACCGCAGGGGCATACAGGTCGCTTCAGGTCGCCATCAAAAGTTTTTATGGCAGTGCCCTTCCCGTAGGCGGTCCGTGGCGTGCTAAAATACGGCAAACACGCAGTTTTCAGGAGTCATCGAAAGGAAGCGACATGCGTAACCAGAGCCTATTGATCACACTGCTGGTCCTAGCTGCGATGCTCGGCGTCGCAGCCGCGGATCTCTACGGGCAGGCAGCGACGGCCAGTGCCACGCTGCAAGGCACGGTGACCGACGCGAGCGGCGCCGTGGTGCCCAACGCGGAACTGAGAATCACCGCCAAGGAAACCGGGGCGGCCCGCACAACGACCTCGGGGGCCGAAGGGCAATACCGATTCGACCTGTTGGCGCCTGGAGTATACGAGGTGCGGTGCACGATGCGCGGCTTCGCGGTGGCGTCGTATCAGAACGTGGAGTTGGCGGTGGGCCGCACCACCACGATCGACGTGAGCCTCGAGCCTAGCACCCAGCAGCAGACCGTGACCGTGGAAGCGGGCGGCACGGTCCTGGTAGACCTTCAGAAGACCGACGTGAGCAGCCCGATCCGGCCCTCCGAGGTCCAGGAAATGCCGCTGAACGGGCGCGACTTTGTGAACCTCGCGCTGCTGGCGCCGGGCGCCCGTCAGGTGGACTCCTACGATCCGACCAAGAACCGCATCGGCGTGTTCGCCACCAACGGCTCGAATGGCCGCAATGTCAACATCACGGTGAACGGCATCGACAACAAGGACAGCACGGTGGGCGGCCCGGTGATGCAGTTGCCCCTGGAAGCCATCCAGGAGTTCAACATCAGCACCCAACGCTTTTCGGCCTCTAACGGCCGCAGCGAAGGCGCCGCGGTGAACCTCATCACCAGGAGCGGCACGAATGACTTCCATGGCGCGTTGTATTTCTTCGACCGCCACGACACGTTCAATGCTCTCAACTACTTCGAGAAGAAGGAGAACGGCGGCACTGGGGAGAAGTCCCCGTACAGCCGGCAGCAATTCGGCGGCTCGATTGGCGGGCCGGTGAAGAAGGACCAGACCTTCCTGTTCTTTGCCCTGGAGCGGGCGCGCGAACAGACCAGCATCAACATCAATCCGAATTCGTTCGCCGAGCTGAGCCTGGTGAAGAACCTGGGCGCTGAACCGGTGCAGACCATGCCGACGCCGTACTTCGACTGGCGCTACAACGGCCGCCTCGATCACCGCTTCAACGAGAAGCACAGCATGTCGCTCAGCTACTCCAACCAGAACAATCGCGGCGAAAACGACCAGTCCGGCACCAACAACGACCTTACCGCCGGCAACTTCACCACCAACCAGTTGATTCTGGCCAGCGCCAACTTCAACTCCGTGCTGACGCCCACGGTGGTGAACTCCTTTACCGCGGGCTTCCAGTACTGGAACAACCTGATTGACTCCGTGAAGAAGGTCCCGAATATGAGCTTCCCGAGCGGCTATTTCGGAACCAACGGGAACGTGCCGCAGGAGAGCTTCCAGCGGAAGTGGCAGTTCCGGGACGACGTGGCGATCACGCGCGGCAAGCACACCTTCCGCACTGGGTTCGACTATGTGTGGGAGCCCGTGGTGGGCGGTTTCTTTATGTTCAACCCAACCCTCACATTGACTTTCTTCGACGATCCGAGCGTCATTCTGAACAACAAGACCCGGTACCCACAGGGCTTTGCGACCCCCGGCGCGATCCAGTCGATGACCGATACTTCGGGCGATCCCTACTTCAAGCTCCACCCGAAGATGTTCGGCGTCTACTTCCAGGACGACTGGAGAGTGTCGCGCAACCTGACCCTTAACCTCGGGCTGCGTTGGGATCGGGACTTCAACATGAACGGTGGTCGGGAGCAGGCCAAGACCCGGGCGTACCTGAGGTTGAAGGCAATCAACAGCCCGTGGGCCGGTGGCGTGCCGCACGATGACACCAAGGACTTCAGCCCGCGGATCGGCATCGCCTGGGACCTTACAGGGACCGGCAAGCATGTGGTCCGGCTCGGCTACGGCCTGTACTACGGCCAGACGTTCCTGAACATTCCGCTGTTCATGCTGCAACAGACCAACCCGACGCTGTTCGCCCAGGTCTCTTACACCAGCGGGGGCCCGGACGACGCCGGCGCGGACTTCGTTCCGGGCAGTGGCCGGCGACTGTCGGCCTTCCGCTTCGGCGTCGATCCGCTGCCGCCCAAACCCGCGCCCCCCACGGACATAGGCCCCAACGACGTCGGCCGTCCGATCGATCCCAACTATCGCAACCCGTACACCCAGCAGTGGAACGGCGGCTACACCTGGGCGGTCACCCGCAACGCGGCGATCGAGGTCGAGTACGTGCACGTGCTGGGCCTGCACGACGCCAAGAGCATCGTCATCAATCCGAAGGTGGTCTCTGCCGGCAACGCGCGCAATACCGACGCCCCACTCCGGGCGGCCGGGCTGGGACTGCTCGGACAGGTCCGGATGAACGAGCCGATCGGCCGCGCCCGCTACGACGGGCTGAACCTGTCCTACCGCAAGCGGATGACCCAGCACTTCTCGATCAACACGAGCTACGTGCTGTCGCGCGCCATGGGCTATAATGGCGCGGCAGCCAGCTTCGGCAACGCGCCCACGGATCTGAACGACATCTTTGCGAAGCACGATTGGGGTCCGACGGGGGCGGACGAGAAGCACCGCTGGGTGCTAAGCGGGATCCTGGAACTGCCGGGGGGCGTTCGGTTCGCGCCCATCATGCAACTGGCCTCGGCTCGGCCGTACCAGGCCTTCGAAGGCGTCAACGACACCTTCGGCTTCGGCGGCGGCCAGGGCAATACGCACG
>CAZIRH010000419.1:0-4390 GCA_964541065.1 uncultured Solibacteraceae bacterium | reverse complement strand
CCTCTGGTGATTTCGACCTTGGGCTTGAGCGTGTCGAGGTGGCCACGGATCTCGGACATCTCCCGGTTCAACGGGTTGACCGCTGCCTCGAACTTGGCGATCTCGCGTTCGGCCTCGGAGACATCCATGCCCGGGAATGGCGTGTCGAACTCGGCCGGCATCTCGCCAGCCCCCGGTGCAGGGGCGGCGGCGGGCTCGGGAGTCGGCGCTGGTGTCGGTTCCGGGGGCGGTGCGGCGGCGGCAAGCGCAGGTTCCGCAGGTTCCGGGGCGGCGGGCGCGACGGCAGTGGGCTCAGGCTCCGTGGCTGCGGGTTCGGCAGCGGGGGCCGCAGCCGGCACGGGCGGTGCCTGGACCTTGAATGCTGCCGCCAGTTTCGGGTCCGCGGCGATCTCACCGGCCAGGGCATCGAAACTGTCCGCCTGAGCGGCGATGTTCATGTCCGCATCGAACAGCGTCCACCGACCGTCCTCGGCCTGTTCCAACGAGTAGCCCTCGGGCAAGCGCCGTTCGCGCAGCGCGGTGAGAACTGTTTGTGCTGGTGCGGTTGTTGCCGGTGTCGCGGGTGCTGCGACCTGGGCTGCGGCAGGTGCGGGCGCGGGTGCGGCTGCCGGTTCCTCCGGTTCGTAGCCCTGGGCCTCCGCCATTTCGGCGCGGAGATCGGCTTGTTCCTCGACGGGCGGAGGCGGGGGAATCTTCCGTTTGACCGGCATCGGTGCTCCACCCACGCGCGGCTCGACCCCGTGCGCCTTCAGGATGGCGATGAACGCCTGGCGCAGGACATTGGCCCGCGTGGGGCTGCTGGCGGCGTCTCTGAGTTCGGCGATGGAATGACCAAACGCGGGATTGATCTTCTTGACCTGCCCGTTGAGGACGATCAGGTCTTGGATCGTGGCGTCGGGCACGCGGACGGGTGCCGGGGCGGGTGCCGGGGCGGGTGCCGGGGCCGGGGCCGGGGCGGATGGCACAGACTGGCCAGGTGCCAGAGATCGGCGAGGCTCAGACAGTTGCCCGCGACTGTAAACATCCGTCTTACCATTGACGTTGACGTACACGCTGACCGAGCCGTTTTTGTCGGGCTTGGTCTGCTTGACGACGACCCCATTTTTGAACATGCCCGGCAAAGCCCCGTCAACGATGTCGCCCGGCTCATAGTTTGGAAGTGAAGACGCAAGCCCAGACGGCGGAGGCTGGGTTGGCAACGGGGCCGGGGCAGGAGCGGGCGCCGGAGCCGGTGGCTTTGGCGGCAACGGGGCCACGACGGGCCCGGCTGCGGGCGGTTCTGTGGACGGAGTTGGCGGAGGCGGCGCTGGTTTGTCTGGTGCTGGCGGCAACCCGAATCCTGGCGGCGCCGGCGGGCCGAGCAACGGTGGTGGTTCGCGAAACCCAGGTGGTAGTTCAGGCCCAAAGGGGCGTTCCTCCGCCGGGCGCAGGTGCATGAACTGCTGAGGCATCCCCTTGGCTTTGGGGTTCACCTTGAAGTTCAGTTGCCGCGCAATCGCCTCGACATCACCACGCTCGGCCAGGCGTGCGAACATGGCGCGCAGCGTCGGGTTCCGATGACGACCAGCCAGGTCCTGGGCAATCAGCACCAGGTTGTCCGGGTTGACCGCACGCTGCTTTCGTTCGACCTTCAACCGCGCTTCCAGAACTGGGTCAATGGGTTCACCTGCTCGAACCCGGCGTCGGATCTCTGCGGCCTCTTCCGTGATCTCGAACTCGCGGCCGGGAGCGCCGCCTTCGACTTCCAGAACGCCATGTTGAATCGGTTCCGCCCCACGCCGTATGGCGCGCATCTCCCCCGCGCGCCGGTCCAGTTCATCAAGGATGGATTGTTCCCGGCGCTGCTGTTCCGGTTCCCACCTGGGACCAACAAAGGCCGCTTCCTCACGAAGCCGCCGTTCTGGTTCCCAGCGCGGCCCGACGAATTCCGGCGGTAACCCAACTGACGGTGCCGCCGCGCCAGTGCCCGTCAGATTGCGCAGTTCGGTCAGGGACTGAATGCGGCGGCGTTCCTCCTCGGAGGCGACCCGCTGTTCCTCTTCCTGCGCCCTATCTGTGACCGGTTGCTGGATGGCCTCATACACGCTTGGCGCGAGTTCGGGCGACACGGCTTCACCGGCCATTTCGAGCAGCACATCCAGGCTCTCGGGCTCCTGGCCCGCCGCATAGGAACCCAGTATTTCACCACCGCCACCACCGGCCATCTGGACGCCCGTTTCCGCGCCGACCCCCAGCAACCGCGCCATGACACCGGACTTGAGGGTGCGCCGGACGATCATGCCGGCGGTCCCCGCCGTGGCCGCATCAATGCCACCGACAACCGCCGCCTTGCGTTGCACCGCCGCCAAATCCTCGTCGAACTTGGGGCTCTGGACATAGCGGTTGAACTCGACCGGGCTGTCCATCTTGAACCCGGCCTTCTCGCCCGCGCCGATCAATTCGGAGGACAGGGTCAACGCGTAGCTGCTCAACCCAACGCCCGCAGCCATGCCGCCCGGGCCCAACGGGGCACCCAGCATCGCCCCAGCAATCGAAGCCGGCAGCGATTCGCCAACGACCGACGCCGTGATCTCGACTGGGTTCTTCTTCCAGGCAGCCCACCGTTCTTCGCGGTTCCTGGCGTGGGCGAACTCGGCTTGCGCGGCGCTGTGCGGCGTGCGGCGCTTCATCCCTTCGAGGACCGCCACCGCCCCCAGGGCAGCTTCTTCGCGCTGCCGCTTGCCCTCGATGTGCTTGGTAAAATCCACACCGGGCGCATACTTGGAATAGACCTCCGCCTTCTGGCCTTCCTTCGCCAACAAGGCGTCGAACACGCCCACGGTCTGAGCGGCACCGAGAGCGCCGCGGGCGACCACGCCTTTGGTTCCCGCCCAAAGATCGGAGAAAAAGCCGGGCTCGCCGCCGCCCGAGATCTCTTTCAGCAACGCGTCGAAGTCAGTGATCTCGGTCGGCGATTCAACCTGGTATCGCTCCTTGGTCTTCGGATCTTCCAGCAGGTATTGGGGCATGGCGTCTCACGGTTACGGTGCTGGCTGTTGCTTCCACACCTTCACTCCGCTTTTCGTCGTCATGTCCGGAGCGCGCTTCGTGGAAGTTTCCGGCGGCACTTCAGGAAGCATCTTGCCAAGGAAATCTACAACTTCAGTCATTCCAAGGTTGCCTGCGATCTTCATGGCGTTGCTGACAATCCACTCTCGTTCCATGTCCGGCGTGTGGATTCGCATGCGCATGAAGCCTTCCTTGGTCGGCTTGATCCGCTCCACTAGGGACAGAGCTTGATTGGCGCGCTCGGCGATATTCAGGCGTTGATCCTGAAGCCGACTGAGCATCGTCATGTTGGCGCGCATCTCGGACGCCGGCAGTTGGGGCCACTTCTCGTTCAACTGCGTGAAGATTTCATCCGTTGGAAGGTTGGATTTCACCATTTCGATCAGGTCCCATACTGCGCCTTTCTTGGCGTCCTCGAGCTGTTGTTTTCGGTACGACTCGATTTGCTGGTCCACCAGACTGGCGTTGCGCGCCATGTTCAGTTGAGCGGATGTCTGTCCGGCGCTGCCGAACGCAATGGCAGCGCGATTGAAGCGGTCTCGCGTCCTGAGCAACTGATTCAAATCCGGCGCTTGATAGCCTCCGCCAGGTGCTCCCGCTGGCGCTGCCGCCGACGGTTGAGCCGCAGGTACCACCCCAGATCTGGCAGCTTCCGCTGGCAGCACCCCACCAGACGGCCCTGCGCCGCGAAACGCGTCGGCCATCGGCGGTGTGGGCGGTGGACGAAACACCGCACCCGTGCCACCAGGTTCAGGTGAAAAGTTTCGTTCCATGGCCCGTGGCGCTCCGCCTGTCATAGGAAGCCCAGCGGCCGCACGCTGTCCTAGCACATCGAAGATGGACTGACTCATCCCTGGCCGCACACTTTCCGGGTATAGCCCTTGTGCCACTTCCCGTTCCGGAAGCTCAGGCAGCGCGGGATAGGCCGGCGCTTCCAACCTGGGTGCCGGTGCCTGGGTGGTCGCGGCTTCCGGCCCCATGCCCTCCGCCATGATCTCGCGCATGCGCTCCATCTGCCGTTTCTCCTGCTCTTCGTCCAACCTTGCCTTCTCGCGCAGCAAAGCCGTCGCATCGGACAACTTGCCCGCCCGTTCCCCCTCCTCTCGTTCCCAGCCAAGCTGCGCCCCAAAGTGCATGTCACGCATGATCTGCGTGGCAGGCGTGCGGCTGTACTCCGGACGGTCCATGTCCTCGAACAAGGAACTCCCGCCCTGCTTCTTTCCGAAGACGGGCCCGCCCTGGACGGCCATCTCGGCTTCAAGCTCCTCGTCCATGGCGGCACGCGCCTTGCGCTGCTTGCGCTTGGCGGCATCGAGCTTGTAGGCGGCGATGACGTCGAACA
>CAZIRH010000418.1:0-4410 GCA_964541065.1 uncultured Solibacteraceae bacterium | reverse complement strand
AGACGCGCTCCGCGCGCAGGCCGGCGCCTTCGAGCAGCGCCTCGAGCTCGCTCAACCGGAAGCGGCGCTGGTGGCCGAGGGTGCGGTCGATCGGCCCGTAGAGCGCAGGGCCCTGCGGCACCAGCACCAGCAGGGCGCCGCCCGGCTTCAGGGTCCCGCACAGCGCGGCCACTGTCGCGCGCGGCTCGTCCAGGTACTCCAGCACATTGAGGCACAGCACCGTGTCGAAGGATTCTTCCAGGCCGGCGAAGTCCGCCGGCGAGGCCGGATCCAGCGCGCGCACCCGGACGTTGGGTGTGCGCAGGAAACGGTTGTTCAGGGCGTGCAGGTACAGCGGGTCCTTCTCCGCGGCCACGTACTCGTAGCGGCGGCCCATCAGCCGCGCGGCGAAGGCGCCGATGCCGGCGCCGATCTCGAGCACCGTGTCGCCCAGATGCGGCCGCAGCAGGCCCGCCACCCAGTTCAGGTACTGCGGCGTGCCGGTCAGGTTGTTGAGCACACCGCGGCCGTAGGGCTGCGAGTACAGGTCGTCGATGGCCCAGAAGCGCACGATGGCGCCCAGGGCGACGAAGCCGTCCTTCCAGCCGATCTTCTTGCCCTCCTCGTAAGTGCGGCCGTGGTAGCTGATGGGCACCTCGTAGATGCGGAACCTGCGCTTGGCCGCCTTCATGGCGATCTCCGGCTCGAAGCCGAAGCGGTCGGAGCGGATGGGGATGCTCTTGAGCAGATCGGTGCGAAAGGCCTTGTAGCAGGTCTCCATGTCGGTGAGGTGGACGTTGGAGAACATGTTGGAAAGCACGGTGAGGACCTGGTTGATCATGGAGTGCCAGAAAGGCAGCACGCGGCGCTGCTCGCCGGCCATGTAGCGGGAGCCGAACACCGCGTCGGCATGCCCCTCGAGCAAGGGTTTGAGCAGCAGCGCGTAGTCGTGGGGGTCGTATTCCAGGTCGGCGTCCTGGATGATGGAGAAGTCCCCGCTGGCGTGCTCAATGGCGGTGCGGACGGCGGCGCCCTTGCCCCGGTTGAGAGCGTGGCGGATCAAGCGGATCTCGGGGTGGCGGGCGGCCAGGCCCTCCAGGATGGCCGCGCTGCCGTCGGTGGAGCGGTCGTCCACGACGATCAGCTCCCGTTCCATGTCCTCCGGCAGGGGCACGGCCAGCACCTGCGCCAGGCAGCGTTCCACCATGGTCCGCTCGTTGAACACTGGGATGAGGATGGAGAGCTTCATCCGTCAACCCAGTATAATAGGGGTTTCCTCAGGACAGCCAATGCCGAGCGGCCCTATTCTTCGCGAGAGCAATCTACCGGGAGTCGAGCTGCTGGGCCGGGGCAAAGTCCGGGACATCTACGCGCTGGGCGACCGCCTGCTGATCGTGGCCACCGACCGGCTGTCGGCCTTCGACTACGTGCTGCCCACGGGCATTCCCGACAAGGGACGGGTGCTCACGCAGCTTACCCTATTCTGGCTGGACTTCCTGCGCGAGGTCGTGCCCACGCATTTCCTGACGGCCAGCGTGGAGGAATACCCCGACCCGCTGCCGCGCTACCGGGAGCAGCTCGCAGGCCGCTCGATGCTGGTCAAACGCGCCAGGATCGTTCCGGTGGAATGTGTGGCGCGCGGGTATTTGTCCGGCTCCGGCTGGAAAGACTACCTCCAGACCGGCGGCGTGTGCAGCCACCCGCTGCCGCCGGGGCTGAAGGAGAGCGAGCGGCTGCCGGAGCCGCTCTTCACCCCGGCCACCAAGGCCGCCAGCGGCCACGACGAGAACATCTCGCTGGAGGAGGTCGCGCGGCTGGTGGGCGGGGAACTGGCCGCGCGGCTCCGCGATCTGACCCTGGGCATCTACCGCCGGGCCGCGGAGTACGCCGCCCGCCGGGGCATCCTGATCGCCGACACCAAGTTCGAGTTCGGTTTCGTAGACTCCGAGCTGGTGCTGGCCGACGAGGTGCTGACCCCGGACTCGTCGCGCTTCTGGCCGGCGGAGACCTACCGGCCCGGGGGTCCGCAGCCGTCCTATGACAAGCAGTACGTGCGCGACTACCTGGAATCCATCCGCTGGAACAAGCAGCCGCCGGCGCCGGAACTGCCGCCGGAGGTGGCGGCTGGCACCAGTGAGAAATACAAGGAGGCCTACCGCGCTCTGACGGGGAAGGAACTTTGACGGAACCGCGCGCGTAGCCTGCTTCGAGGGCACCATGAACTGGCTGGATGTCGTGCTTGGGTTGGTCCTGCTGCTGTCGGTCATCGGCGGCTTGCGCGCCGGGCTGGCCCGCGAAGTGATCGGGCTGGTGGCGCTGGTGCTGGCGGTGGTCCTCGGCCTGTGGTTCTACGGCGCGGCGGGCGCGCTGGTGCTGCCGTACGTCAGCTCCCCGCAAGTGGCCAACGTGATCGGGTTCTTCGTGATCTTCGGCGGCATCCTGCTGCTGGGAGGTCTGATCACCTGGATCGTCGAGCGGCTGTTCAAGCTGGCGCGGCTGACCTGGCTGAACCGGCTGCTGGGCGGCGTGTTCGGACTGGTGCGCGGGGTGCTGGTGTCCGCGGTGATCATCCTGGCGCTGATGGCTTTCTCCGTCAAGCCGCCGCCGCGCTCGGTGGCCCACTCGAAGCTGGCGCCGCACGTGATCGAGGTGGCGAGCGTCATGGCCGCCGCCGCGCCGCATGAGATCAAGGCCGGCTTCCAGCAGAGCTACGAGAAGGTCAAGGAGTTGTGGGCCGAGACCCTGAAGAAGGGCATGCGCGGCCTCCGCGGCCAGGAGCTTTGAGCGCACGGATGGACCTGCTGATTTTCGATCTGGACGGCACGCTGGTGGATACCAAGCAGGATCTGGCCAACGCGGTGAACGCCACGCGGACGCAGTTGGGACTCGAACCCATCGACGCGACGCTGATCTCCTCCTACGTGGGCGACGGCGCCCCCGTCCTGATGCGCCGGGCGCTGCCGGAGGCCAGCGAGGAAGAACTCAGCCGGGGGCTGGAGTTCTTTCTGGCCTACTACGCCGAGCACAAGCTGGACAGCACGCGGCCTTACCCCGGGGTGCCGGAGGCGCTGGAGAAGCTCTCCCGGGAAGGCGTGCGGATGGCGGTGCTGACCAACAAGCCGGTCCGGGTCAGCCGCGCCATTCTGGAGGGTTTGGACCTGGCGCGCTACTTCGCGCGGATCTATGGGGGGAACAGCTTCGAGCAGAAGAAGCCGCACCCGCTGGGCGTCGAGACGCTGCTCGAAGAACTGAGCGTTGGGCGGGAGCGGGCCATGATCGTGGGTGATAGCGCCGTGGACGTGCGCACGGCGCGCAACGCCGGCGTCCAGGTGTGCGGCGTCACCTACGGTTTCCAGCCCGAGACTTTCGCCGCGGAGCCGCCGGACGTGGTGGTTGACAGCCTCGATCAACTCGCCGACATCGTTTTAGGAGCCGCTCAAGCATGAGACACAAGCCTGGCAGCAAGGTTCCCGTCACAGGCATCTACTGGTGCAGCGTGTGCAAGCGCCCCGCGAGCTTCTCGAAGCATGAGGATTTCCCGCCCTGCCCCAACCGCTGCGGGCGCGGCCTGTGGGTGCTGGTGCGGGAGGCGGAAGAGGCAGCGAAGAAATAGACTGAAGGCCGACTGAAAAGTCGGCTGGCAAGCCTGGAGGCTTACCCTACACCTCCACCCGAAAAGTCGGCTGGCCAGCCTGGAGGCTTGCCCTACACCTCCACCCAGGCGCGGCGCTGGTGGCTTTCGAGCACCTTCTCCAGAAGCTGCATCATTTGCAGGCCGTCGGCGAAGGTGGGGTAGTCCACGGGCGCCGAGCGGTCGGCCACCGTCTGGTAGAAGCGGCGGAAGGTCTGCTTGTGCGCGTCGTCGTAGCCTTCGCCGTGCCCGCCCGGAAGGTCGGCGAAGCTGCGTGCTTTCTCGGCCAGCAGGGAGGGATCCTTGAGGATGATCTGGTTGGGGCTGTTGCGCTGGCCGATCCAGAGCTCGTCCGGACGCTCCTGATTCCAACTGACGCCGGCCTTCGAGCCGTAGATCTCCATTTGCAGACGGTTCTTGCAGCCCGTGTTCACCTGGCTGGCGGTGAAGGCGCCGCGCGCGCGGTCGCCCAGGCGCATGAGCACCGCGCCGAAGTCCTCGGTGTCGATGGGGATCTCGTCGTAATCCTCGGGACGCAGCGTCTTGCCGGCGAAAGTCTCCACCGCCAGCTTGGGCCGCTTGCGGGTGCGGTGGAAGATCTGCAAGTCCGCGCACAGGGAGGTGATCTTCAGGCCGGTAAGGTGCTGGACCATGTCCATCCAGTGCGAGCCGATGTCGCCCATGACGCGCAGGGGCCCGTTTTCCTTGGCGTCGATGCGCCAGTTGTAGTCGGTGTCATAGAGCAGCCAATCCTGCGAGTAGGTGCCCTGCCCCACCAGCACTTCGCCGAGGTCTCCGCT
>CAZIRH010000417.1:0-4433 GCA_964541065.1 uncultured Solibacteraceae bacterium | reverse complement strand
GGAGATGCAGGTGCCCATCGTGCTGATCAACAACCAGCACCCGGGCGGGTTCGTGCACTCGGTGATGATCGCGAACATCGACGCCAGCCGGGAGGCGACCAACCACTTGATCCGGCTGGGGCACCGGCGGATTGCCTACCTGGGGGACCAGTTCGGGCACCAGTCGGACACGGAGCGCTTCGGCGGCTACCGCCAGGCACTGGAGCAGGCGGACCTGCCGTTTCAGCCCGAGCTGGTCGCCCACGGCGACGGCAAACCCGAGGGCGGCCTGCGAGCCATGGGGAAGCTGCTGGCCCTGCCCGCACCACCGACGGCGGTTTTCTGCTACAACGACATGTCGGCGCTGGGCGCCCTGCGGTGCATCCGCACCAGCGGCCTGCGCGTTCCCGAGGACGTTTCGGTGGTAGGCTTCGACGATTTGTTGGTGGCACAGTATACCGAGCCTCCCCTGACGACCGTGCGCCAGCCCAAGCGGCAGATGGGACGCCTGGCCATGGAGACCCTGCTGAAGCTGCTCTCCGGCGCGGAGTCCGAGGAGAACATCAAGGTTCCGGGCGAGTTGATCGTGCGGGAATCGACCGCGCCGCCCAAGAAGCGAGAGAACGATGAATGACCCGCTTCTGCGATCCTCTCCGCGTTGAAGTCTCGAAGCGCCCCGGGTGGGTGGGATCAGCGCCTCGCCAGTTCAAGCACAGGAGCGCCGGTCCTGGCGATGTCGTCCCAGCGGTAGATCAAGAAGTTCTTCGGCCCACTGTTCATGACGACCAGCAGGCCGTTGGGGAATTGCGGCCCCAGCGGGGCTGAAACGGCCTCGATGCCGTCGGTCGAGTCGGCGCCGCCGCGGACACACTTGATCATCTGCGCATGGTCGTGGGGCCCGCCGGGCCCGCCTTCGCGGCGATAGATGTGATAGTGGCTGTTGCCGTCGATCTGGTCGGTGCAGATGATGTAGCCTGTGCCGTCCTGACGCGCATAGATGGCGATGCCTTCGTGGTCGGCGGCGAATTCGGCCTTGCCGAAGTGCGCCAGCTCGCGTCCGGCGTCGGGGTGGTCGGGATCGGCGTGCCATTTGTGGATGCCATTGCGTTCGTCCGCGTAATAGACGTAGCCGAGAGAGTCGTCCACGGCGATGGCCTCGATCTCCTTGATGCCGCTGAAGCTGCCGAACCGGCGCACCGGGGCGGCCTTGACCCGGCCGGCACCGTCATCCTCCAGCCGGTACTGGCCCAGATACCCATCCCGAGGCCCCGTCTTCGGGCTGACAATGGCGAACACGGCGCCGTCGCGGGGGCGGCGATACAGCGCGATGCCCATGGGCTCGGCCCGCTCGCCGGTTTCACCCGCCAGCACCGGCGCCCCGCCGCCCGAGGAAATGTCGGTCAGCAGGCCGCCATCGCGCGGAATCCTGAAGATCAGCAGCCGGTGCTTCAGCCGCTCGGTGAGAACCGCGACGTCGGTCGGCTGCCCTCCCACCATCAAGCCGTACTCGACATCCACGTTGTTGGGCCGATCGAGTCCGGAGATGGTCTGGCGGATCTTGCCGTCAAGCCCGTAGACCACCAGGGCGCCGGCCGGCGCGGCTACTTTATTGGTGCCGACGATCAGGCTCCGCGCCGGGTCGGAAGGGTGCACCCACACGGCGGGGTCGTCGGCGTCGTCCGAAACCGCGGCGGTGGACACGGCCGCACGAATGTCCACCGAGGGATGCGAGGGCCGGGAACAGGTCGCCAACGACAACAACGCCAGCAGACCGAGCCCGGCCCGTGCCGGGCTCAAAAGTTGAGCCTCATCGCGAGCTGCAACTGCCGCGAGGTGCCCGAGCCGATGGTGCGGTTCAGGCCGGAGCTGACGATGCCAAAGCTCGCCGGAGACGTCCAGGTCGATCCCGGGTTGGCCGCCTGAGTGAAGTTGAACAGATTGAATGCTTCAAAACGCAAGGTGATGGTCTTCTTTTCCGTGATGTGATTGACCTTTTGAAGCGCCCAGTCAACCTGCCCCGCGCCGGGGCCGCGGGCGATGCCACGTCCCAGGTTGCCCCAAGTCCTGCTGGCCGGAGTGGCGAACGCGGCCGGGTTGAACCACTGGGAGAACGTCGAGCCGCCTGCCGGGTAGATCGAAACGCCGGGGACGAGGTTGGGCCGCGGGCTCCGGCTGTTGCCGTCCGGAAGGTCGCCACTGCTCCGCGCCATGCTGATGTTGAGCGTGCGGCCGGTGCGCATGGTCCAGATGCCGCTCAGCTCCCAGCCTCCCAGGATGCGCGCCGCCGGGCCTTCGCTGAGGAACTTCTGGCCCTTGCCGAACGGCAGCGCGTACACCCAGTTGCTGGTGAAGGTGTGCCGAATGTCGTGCGCGCTGTTACCGCGGTCGCAGGCCCGGCAATCGCTGTTCTGCGGCCGATCGCCTTCACCGGCGCCGACGCTCATATCGTTGATCGAGTGCGACCACATGTACTCGGTGCCCCACATCAGGCCGCGCCCTACACGCCGGTGCAGCGACACCTGCAAGCCGTTGAAGTTGCTGTTGCCGTCCTGGCGTTTCTCGTCGATGCGGCCGAAGGTCGGCAGCATGCGCGTCCGGGTCACCAGGTCCAGGCGGTTGATATCAATACGCGCGAACAGCTTCTTGCCCACACTGCCGGTGTAGCCGACCTGGGTGATGAAGCCGGCCGGAAGTTCCTGCTGAATCGAGAGGCCCCAATTGGCACTGTACAAATCGCGGCGGTCGCGCTGAAGAGAACGCGGGGTAATACCGACTTCCTTCGCCAGGGCCAGGTAGGGCGCAATCGGATACGAGAGGGTCGGCGCTTCGTTCCTGGTCAGCGAGTAGTTGCTCACGTAGTTGTCCAGGGCGGTGTTGACGTCGTCCACCTGGCCGGGGCCATGGTAGATGCCGCCGCCGGTGCGGATGACGGTCTCGCCCTTCAGCGCCTTGGGCGACCAGGCGAGCCCCACGCGCGGATCGAAGTTGTTGCGGTCGGGGAAGTACCACGGGGTCCCCATCGGGCAGAAACCCTTGCATTCCCACGCGTCGAAGACGCGGTAGCGGTCGCGCACTTCCCGGTTCACCGAGTAGTACTCGTACCGCAGGCCCAGGTTCACCGTCAACTCCGGCGTGACCTTGAAGTCGTTCTGAAGGAAGGCCATGTACATCCACTTGCGCGTACCCTGCATGGGATATCCCGCGCCGACGGACACCGAGTCCACGGCGTTGTTCAGGAATGCCGTACGGTTCGGGTAGGTGACCCCCCAGTTAGCCCACAAAGGATCAGCCACGTTGACGTGGATGCGCCGGATTTCTCCGCCGAACTTGAGCGTCTGGCGGCCGCGGGTGATGGCCACGTTATCGACCAGCGCGTAGGAGGTGCCCGCCTCGATCGCGAGGTTGTTGTCGTTCAGCGCCGTGAAGCCGGAGACGTTGATGGTCTCCTTGAAAGGCCCATACGTATACCGGGTCAGGGGTTCGCGGTTGACGCCCGCCTTCACCTCGTTGATCACCGTGGGGCTGAAGATCCGCTGGTACTGAAGGACCATGTGGGTCGGCTGGAGGTTAGCAGCCCGTGGATAAAGGCGCGTTTTCGGGATGTGACCACCGACATCGATTTCGCTTGTGAACGGGTGGAGCCAGCGGGCAACGCGGTCGGATCACCAGGAGGGCCGTCTCCAGGGCTGGCGTGAGCCTCAGAAAGGCAAAAAAGAGCGCGGCAAGCAGGTCGGCCGCCTGCCGGGCCGTGCCCACCCGCAACATCTGCCGCAGGATCAAGCTCAGATTGAAGGCGGCAGCGTGAATCAGCGCGCGCTTGGCGATGTTGTTCTGGCCACGCAAGTGCACCCGCCTCATCCCGCCGGTATCGTAGAGGTGGGCAAAACTTCGCTCGATCAGCTCCCCACGCCGTCGCATCAGCGCCTTCGCGATCTTGGTGTTCAGGCGGCGCCGATTGGCATACACCGCCGCCTGGGCCGCGCTCTGTCCGGCCCACTGTTGCCGCTGCCGCTCCGGCTCAGCGATCACCGTGCGCACCCCCACCTCGGCCAAGTCCTCCAGCGCCTGCTTGCTGTGATAACCCTTGTCCCCCACTACCCGTTCCACGCCGACTTCGCTGACCGTCTCCACTGGCCCCACCGCGTCCGCGTGGGCCGCCTGCCCCGCCAGTTCCGTCACGGTGCACCCGGCTTCCGCCAAAGTCGCCGTCATGCTCACCGTATCCCCGCGATCGGCGGGTTGCACCGTCAGCGCCACCAGCGCTCCGGTCTCCAGATCCACTACGTGTTCGGCTTTGTAGGCCAGGTGCGTTCGGCCGTCCTTCATCTTCGTGATCCGCGCTTCCCGGTCGTGCGGATTCACCCAGTCCCGATTCGACAGCGACTTCTTGCGCTTGCGGTCAAACCGCTGGCGTTGCGCCGGGGTCGGCTCCTCGAGGCCTTCGGTCTTCATCA
>CAZIRH010000416.1:0-4434 GCA_964541065.1 uncultured Solibacteraceae bacterium | reverse complement strand
GGCAGAAGCGCGCCTCCGGAGGCAACTCGGCGCCGCAAGTTCAATACTCGGCCACACGATCAGTTTGCCACAGCGCGCCGGAGCCGCGCCGGCATCTGTGTTACAGTCGTTTCGTTCATGCGTCCTGTCACCTTGCTGGTGCTGGCCGATCCCACGGACGCTCGCCTGGCGATGCTGGAGCGGCTCCCCGAAGAGACCCGGATAGTGACGGGCCACCGCGCGGAGGCATTTGAGGAGGCGGCGCCCGAAGCAGAGGCGATCCTGTGCTGGTTCACTCCGCGCGGGTTGCTCGAGGCGGTCCTGCCGCGGGCGCAGCGCGTGCGCTGGGTGCATTCCAGCGCCGCCGGCGTCGAGCGTCTGCTGTTTCCCCCGCTCATTGCGACCTCCGTCACGCTCACGAACTCCCGCGGGATCTTCTCGTCGTCGCTGGCGGAGTTCGTCATCGGCGCGATCCTGTTCTTCGCCAAAGATTTCCGCCGGATGGTTCGCAGCCAGGCCGCTGGCGTGTGGGATTGCTTCGACGTCGAGGAAGTCGCCGGGAAGACGCTGGGGATGGTGGGCTACGGCGACATCGGCCACACCGTGGCCCGGCGCGCCCACGCCCTTGGAATGAAGATCCTGGCGGTGCGCCGCCGGCCCGAGCTGTCGCGCGAGGACCCGTTGCCCGACGCCGTCTACCCGGCCTCCGCACTGCGCGAGTTGCTGGCCGCCTCCGACTACGTGGTTGTAGCGGCGCCCCTGACCCCGGAGAGCGGCGGCCTGATCGGCGAGGCCGAGCTGCGGGCCATGAGGCCGGGCGCCATCCTGATCAACATCGGCCGTGCCCCCGTGGTGGACGAGGTGGCGCTCATCCGGGCGCTCGAGCAGCGCTGGATCCGCGGCACCGCCCTGGACGTTTTCGACCAGGAGCCGCTCCCCGAAGGGCATCCTTTCTACCGCCTGGAGAACGTGCTCCTGTCGGCTCATTGCGCCGACCACACCCCCGACTGGTTGGACCGGGCCATGGAGCTGTTTCTGGAGAACTTCGAACTTTTCCGCCGGAACGAACCGCTGCGGAACGTCGTAGACAAGCAATTGGGATACTGAGGGTGTCATGAACTCGCGATTCGTGCATGGGTGCTTCCTGTTTGGGCTGCTGGCTCTGGCCGGCGCCTGCTTTGCGCAGACCGGCGCGCCGCTGCTGGCGCAGAAGCCCGCTCTGAGCAAGACTCACATCGTATTCAGCTACGCCGGGGACCTCTGGATCGTGCCCCGCGAGGGCGGCGAGGCCAAGCAGTTGACCACCGGCGTGGGCGTGGAGACCGACCCCAGGTTTTCCCCGGACGGAAGCCTGATCGCCTTCACGGGCGAGTACGACGGCAACCTGGATGTCTACGTTGTGGCGGCCGCGGGCGGCGTGCCGCGCCGGCTCACCTACCATCCGTTCCCGGACTGGGCCGTGGGCTGGACTCCGGACGGCAAACAGGTGCTGTTCCGTTCCCCGCGCGCGAGCTACTCGCGCTTCACCCGCCTGTTCACCGTGCCGCTGGACGGCAGCTTCCCGAGCGAGGTTCCCCTGCCCATGGCCGACGAGGGCTCCTACTCGCCCGACGGCACGCGCCTGGTTTATTGCCCCCTGCCGCGCGCCTTCGACGCCTGGAAGCGCTACCGCGGCGGGCGCACCTCGACGCTGTGGATCGCCACCTTGGCCGATTCGCGCACCGAGAGAATCTCCCGCGACAACTCCAACGACGTCAACCCCATGTGGGTGGGTGACCAGATCTACTTCCTCTCCGACCGCAACGGAGCGTTCAGCCTGTTCGCCTACGACACCCGAGCCAAGCGTGTCCGCGAGGTGGTCAAGAACACCGGGCTGGATTTCAAGTCCGCCTCGGCCGGGCCCGGCGCCATCGTCATCGAGCAGTTCGGCGCGCTCCAGCTCTACGACTTGAAGTCCGGCCAACTGCGCCCGGTGAACATCCGGCTGGCCGGGGATCTGCCCTCGGTGCGCCCCACTTGGGAGCGCGTGGCCAGCCGTATCGGTCCGGCGTCTCTCTCCCCCACTGGGGCGCGTGCCCTCTTCTCGGCGCGCGGCGAGGTCTTCACCGCGCCCGCCGAGAAGGGCGACGTCCGCAATGTCACCAACACGCCGGGCGTGGCCGAGCGTTATCCCGCCTGGTCCCCCGACGGCAAGCGCATCGCCTACTTCTCGGATGAATCCGGCGAGTACGCGCTGCACCTGCGCGCCCAGGACGGCATGGGTAGCCCCGAGAAGATCAGCCTGGGCAGCCCGCCTTCCTTCTACTACTCGCCGTTGTGGTCGCCGGACAGCAAGAAGATCGCCTACACGGACGCCCGCCTAACCATCTGGTATCTGGACCTGGAGAAGAAGACCCCGGTCAGGGTGGACGCCGACACCTACGACAGCCCGGACCGGGCCTTGGACCCGGCCTGGTCCCCCGACAGCCGCTGGCTGGCCTACACCAAGAAACTGAAGAACCACTTCCGCGCGGTCTTCGTGTACTCGCTCGAGCAGGGCAAGTCCTTCCAGATCACCGACGGTATGAGCGACGCCCGCGACGCTGTCTTCGACAAGGAGGGCAAGTACCTGTACTTCACCGCCTCGACCGACTCCGGTCCCACCGCCGGCTGGCTGGACATGTCTGCGATCAGCCGCCCGGTCACCCGCAGCGTCTACGTCGCTGTGCTGCGCAAGGATTTGCCCTCGCCGCTGGCGCCGGAGAGCGACGAGGAGAAGCCCGAGGAGCTGAAGAAGCCTGAGGAAGCCAAGAAGGCCGAAGAGGCCAAGAAGGCCGCCGAGAAGAAAGAGGCCGAGACGGTTCGCATCGACCTGGAGGGCATCAGCCAGCGCATCCTGGCGCTGCCTATCCCGGCCCGCAACTATGAGGGCCTGTTCGCGGGCAAGGCCGGCATACTGTTCGTAATCGAGGGCGGTCCGCTGACCGGTCCCCCCAGCGGCCCCCCGGGCGTCACGGTCCACAAGTTCGAGCTGAAGACCCGCAAGACCGACAAATTCCTGGAGGGCATCCTCAGGTGGAACGTCTCGTTCAACGGCGAGAAGGTGCTCTACCGCCGCGGCGAGCAGTGGTTCATCGCAGGCACGGCGCAGCCGCCTAAGCCGGGCGAGGGCGCGCTGCGGCTGGACGGCATGCAGGCCTACGTGGAACCGCGCGCTGAATGGCGCCAGATGTACCGCGAGGCCTGGCGCATCGAGCGCGACTTCTTCTACGATCCCGGCGCTCACGGGCTGGATCTGAAGGCCGCCGAGAAGAAGTACGAGCCGTACCTGGAGCGCCTGGGCAGCCGCGCGGACCTGAACTACTTGTTCAGCGAGATGCTGGGCGAGCTGTCGGTGGGACATTTGTACGTGGGAGGCGGCGCGATGCCCGAAGTCCGGCGGGTGCGCGGCGGCCTGCTGGGCGCCGACTACAAGCTGGAGAACGGCCGCTATCGCTTCGCGCGCGTTTACAGCGGCGAGAACTGGAACCCCGAGTTGCGCGCCCCGCTGACGCAGCCCGGCGTCAACGTCGCGGCCGGCGAGTACCTGCTGGCGGTGAACGGCCGCGAGCTGCGCGCTTCCGACAACATCTACAGCTTCTTCGAGGGGGCGGCGGGCAAGTCCGTCCTGCTTCGCGTGGGCTCCGATCCCGGCGGGACCGGCGCGCGCGACGTTACCGTGGTGCCGGTGGACAGCGAGTTCACCCTGCGCAGCCTGGCCTGGATCGAAGATAACCGCAGGCTGGTGGATAAGCTCAGCGGCGGCCGCCTGGCCTACGTCTACCTGCCCAACACATCGGTCAGCGGCATGAGCAACTTCAACCGCTACTACTTCGCTCAGGTGGGCAAGGAGGGTGCGGTCATCGACGAGCGCTTCAACGGCGGCGGTTCGGTGGCCGACTACATCATCGACTACATGCGGCGGCCCGTGCTGAGCTGGTGGACCACCCGGGCGGGCGAGGACTTCACGACGCCCGCCGGCGCCATCTTCGGCCCCAAGGTGATGATCATCAACGAGCTGGCCGGCTCGGGCGGCGATTTCATGCCCTGGGCTTTCCGCAAGTCGCGCATCGGGCCGCTCATCGGCAAGCGCACCTGGGGCGGGCTGGTCGGCGTCTTCGGCTTCCCGTCCCTGATCGACGGCGGCGGCATCACCGCACCGAATCTGGCCTTCTACAACACCGAAGGCCAGTGGGAGATCGAGAACGTGGGCGTGTCGCCGGATATCGACGTCGAGTTCGACCCGGCGATCTGGCGCGCCGGCCACGACCCGCAGCTTGAAAGGGCGGTCGAGGTGGCGCTGGATCTGCTCAAGAAGAACCCGCCCCCCAAGCCCCAGCGCCCGGCGTACCCGAACTACCACCGGGCGGGGGGCGGAACAGCGACCAGCTCGCCCTCACCGCGCCGTTGACGCGTGCGCCTCGCCCGTCAGCTCAG
>CAZIRH010000415.1:0-4436 GCA_964541065.1 uncultured Solibacteraceae bacterium | reverse complement strand
CCCTGGCTCCGTGAAGGCCTCGACTAGGTTTCACGTGCGGAACCTCTCCTAGCAGGCTGTGCGGGCTCTCGCAACCCCCGCCACAGGTGTCGCACCTTCGGCACGCGATCGCTGGGGAACACGTTCACGCTCTGCCCTGCCGGACGCGGGTGCACATGCGACGTGCTATCCTGAGGTGCCCGTCAGCCGCCGACGCCTGTTGTTTGGGGCTCTTAGGCATGCGCGCAGTCCGGCCACGGGCCTCCCGGAGAGTGGAAGATGATTCGCAAGATTCCGCTGTTCCTCGTCGCGTTCCTATGTGCGGTCGAGCCCACGGCCGCCGCCGGTTCGACGCTGCCGGTTTTCTACACCGGCCGTCTGCTGGGGTATTTCCGCCATCCGGACCGGCAGACGCTCTGCCAGCAGGGGTGCCCGGCGGACCTCCCCAGGTCGGTGCAGGTGGAAGCGTTTCTCCAGCGCCTCGCGCAAGCCGGCGGCGGCAACCCCTTCGACCGCCTGCTCGTCGGCGTGGGCGACAACTTCGCTCCCGACTTCGGCGCCCGCGTGATCTACCGCGACCTCGCCTCGCAGGACGTGGTGCACAAAGACACGCTCTTCTACAGCCACGAGCGGCGCCGCTGGATCGACGTGCTGCACGAGGCCTTCGACGAAGCCGCCACTCGCGAGGCGCGCAGCGGATGGAGCACCGTCCCGGCCGACAACGTGGCCTGCTTCCTGCGCCTGGCCGGATACGACGCCCTGGTGCCCGGAAAGCACGACTTCTATTTCGGGCCCGAGCGGCTGCGTGAGATTGCGCGCTTCCTGGTGAGCGGCGAGGGACACAAGGTCCAGTTGCTGGCCGCCAACCTGGTGATCTCCAGCTCGGTCGCCAACCGCGCCCCGCGACTGCCGGACTACCTCAAGAAGCTGCCCTATCGAACGTCGGGGGGCGGCGCGCGCCCGGATCTGCCGGCCATCGTCCTGCCGTGGCTGCGAGAGATCAAGGTCCGCAACGCCTTCGATCTCGTGGCCGCGGACGGCAAGAAGGTAGTGTCGCTCGAAGAGCTCTCGCCCGATGCCAGAGTGTTGAACGTGGGGCAGAAAAGCATGATCATCCAGGACGGCGAGCGGCGAACTTATCCGATCGAGTGGAGATTCGACCGCGCCTACATCTGTCGGTGCAGCCACCAGGGGGACCCGGCCAGCATCGTGCCGCCGGGTGGTGGAGGCCAGGACTGCTGGGAGCTCGAGCGGCGCGAAAACTCGCTCGCCGGCGCCAGACCCACCACCGACGTGACCTACAGCCTGCCCGGCCGCAGCAGGCCCCTCGAGAAGTTCCTCGCTCCCGGCCAGAGCTATGGCTTCTGCCTGACCAGGAAGGGCCAGGAACCCTTCTGTACCCCCTTCGGCGTTCACAGCCCGTTTTTCCAGTACCCGCTCGAGAACATCAACGACTGGAGCGCGGTTCCCGCGCCGTACGCCACCAAAAGGATCGGCGGCGAAAAGGTGGCCGTCTTTGGCGTGGTCGATCCCGAGTTCGGCGAACACATCGGCGAACTGAACCGCGGCTGGGTGAACGCCAACCGGCGCTGGGACACCTCGCTGCTGGTTGCCGATCCGCTGCGCTCGCTCGAGCAGTTGCTTCAGTTCTGTGAACTTGACGAGGACTGCCGCGGCGCGCGGAAGATCCTGCTCGCGCAGATGCCCCCAGAAAAGGCTGCCCTGTTGGGCGTGCGCCTCCCGAAGACCTTCGAGCTGGTCATCGCGCAGGCCGACAACCAGCACGCCACAGATGCGCAGACGCTCACGCGGCGGTCGGCCACCGATTCCGACTTCCGGCCGACCTTCCTGGTTGTCCCCGCGCGGATGCACCAGGAGTCGAGACCCGATCTGCTCGAGGTGCGCATCCAGAAGGCCGCGCTGACGCGCTCGGCCTCCCCGCCGGCAGGCCATGTCAGCGAGTGGAGCCTCGACCACACTCTCTCCGTCGGCACGGTGCGCCTGAGGCAGGAGGTGGGGGCGGGCAGAACGCTCGGCGAGTTGCTGGACGCCGCGCTGATGAAAGCGGACCACGCCGTCACCGCACACAGTCTCGCTAAATGGTCCAGCCCCGACAAGTTTCAGCGGTTGGTGCTCGCTGCCATGCGCAAGCTCCATCACGCCGACGTCGCCATGCTGCAACGGCGGGACCTGTACGCGCCGGTGTATTACGCCAAAACGCCGGTGAGCGCCGGGGAACTTGAACACCTGCTGGACCGGGTGTTTTGGAAGGGCGATCTCGTCTTGCGCCTCGAGGTGACCGGAAGCACGCTCAAGGGGCTCATGCAGAGGTCCAGGCAGTTTGACCAGCAGGATTCGAGCGCTCTCAACCTCACGCACGAGACCGGGCGCGGGCTGCTTCCGCTGGGGATCATCGAGGACGCTGAGACCGGGCAGTTCCTGGTCAACGGCCAGGCCGTCGAGGACGGCAGGTTGTACGCCATCGCGGTGACGGACTACATCGCCCACGGGGACACCGGCTACCCGGAGCTCCAGAAGCCGGCCGTGCCGCCGCCCAAGCGGCTCCGCGATCTGGGCGTGCTGTCACGCCTGAGCAGCCTGGTCTGCGGAGCCATCGCCGCCGACCCCCGGGCCGCGGGTTGCGGCGAGCAAACGCTCAGCGCCTTCGACTACCTCGACGAGACCGCGCAGCAGCCCCTCGACACCACCCCCGGGTTTACGCCCTGGCAGCGCCTGCGTAAGTGGCCTTCACATGGGCTGCGGCGGCCCAGCCCGTTCGGCGCTGCCCACCCGCTGGAGTTCGGCGCCCAGATGCGGCCCGTTTGGTCGGTAGCCCTCGAGAAGCTGGAGGGCAGCTACGGCCTCTATCAGCACAACCGCGGCACGGAGGCCAACCTCTCCTCCAAGTTTGCAGGCGTTCCCGTCTCGCAGGTGACGTCCCCGGAATCGACTTCCCTGGCCTCGAGCCTGCGGTTGCGGGTGACCAGAGCGGGCAGGCGCCTGGACGCGTTCCTCCTGGCCGAGGAGAGTTTCGCCCGGCAGTTGACGCGCCAGTCCAACAACGCGTACCTTCAGGATCAGAAAGCGAATCTCCTAGCTGGCGAATTCGGCGTCAACGCCCGCGTGTGGCCCATGCGCAAGCAGGTGCCGGATTTGAAGGCCATCCTGTCGCTCCGAATCGAGACGCAGGTGGCGAGGCCCATTACCGGCTTCAAACTCGCCGCGGGCGACACGCTGCGCGGGCCAACGGACCGGACCAGAGACGTCCTCGGGCACCTGGGGTGGCGCTATCGGAACTCACAAAGCTGGCTCGAAGCCGGGTACCAACTGGGCCGGAGATATGCTCCCGTGGCGTACTTCTTCAACGGCGATCCCCAGCAGCAGTGCGACCTGCGGGAGGCGCAGCGCGGCAAGGCCTTCGCCGACTGCGTCAGGGGCGACCCGCGGATCACCGCCGACTCGAAATTCCAGGCGGTCATCAACCCGCGCTTCCTCCACGGCGCGTTCCTCAACTTCCGGATTCGCCTGCCGCTTCCCGTGGGAGTGGGCCCCGCCTACGTGATGGAGAATCGCGGCGACCTGTTCTTCAACCGCAACCGTGCCATCGACCTGGCCGTGGACACGCGCTACCTGGACCTGTGGACGCACTCCCTGGTGGTGCCGCTCCTCGGCAACCTGAGCCTCGTCCCCAAACTGGAGTTCTTCTTCTACCGGAACAAGAGGGACGGGAACTCGTTGCGCGCTATGCAGACGTCTCTGGGGCTCCAGTACAGGTTCGAGTGGCGCCGCGGGCTGGCCTGGAACAAAGCCCTGCGCTACCCGAACCCGCCGCCGAACTAGCGGCCGCTTCCTGCTCGCCAGCGCCTCACCGCACCGCCACCGTCACGCCCTCGGGGCTGGTGTTGTTGCCCACCTTCATTCGGATGGGCACCGCGCCTCCGACCGGCGTAGTGGCCGCCACGCGCACGTTCACCTGCATCGCGCCCGCCACCATGAACGGCGCGGCCCCGGCATAGAGAATCGTTCCCTCGATGCTCCCAATCGTTACGGACACCGGCAGGACAGGCTGCGGAAAGACCTCCGCGGCCAACTTGCCGTCCACGCCCGCCGGGTTGGTCTGGCCTTCCCCAGTGGCCCAGAACACGATGATCGAGCCGCGCGCGGCCGGGTTGGAGGCCGTGTTGAGCGTGCCATCCTCGTTGAAGACCGCTCCCGGGCCCCTGCCGGAACCGGACAGCGTGACGATGCCGGGCGAGGATTCCGCCACCGGCAGCGTGACCGCGTTGGTCTTCCGGCCGCGGTAGCTCACCTGCATGACGGTGCTGCTCTTTCCCGCTACCGTGTACGGTACGATGGGGCCGGCCTGCCCGGCGGAAACATACAGCAACGGCGCGGCCATTCCGTCGAAGGTGATCTGCACTTCGGCCAGGCTGGTGGGAAGCTTGCCGTTCGCATCG
>CAZIRH010000414.1:0-4442 GCA_964541065.1 uncultured Solibacteraceae bacterium | reverse complement strand
CGCGCCACTCGGGCGGGCGCCACAGGACGGTGTCGGCGGGGTCGTGCGCGCGCAGCCGGCCGAGCGCGGCCTGGCGGCTGCTGGTCGCGTAACAGTAGACGCAGCCAAAGACGCAGGTGTCGTAGGCGCCGATGTCGATGCTCTCGATGCAGCCGCACTGCGCCCGCGTGGGCCGGGGCGGGAGCTGAACCTTGAGTTCGGGCCACAGGCGGCAGAAGACCTCCGAGTCCACGCAGTGCGCCTTTTCGACGCCCTCTCCCACCAGGTCATCCTCGCAGCAGGAGTACAGAGTGATCCCGCGCGGCATAGCCAGGTCGCGCAAGTCGCGGATGAGGGCACGGCGTTCTTCAAGCGACGGCTGGCGAACGGCGATGCCGGCCTGCCGCAGGTTCCTCTGGGTCTTGTTGTACAGGTCTATGATCGAGAAGTAGCAGCGGCGGGTGGCGCCTTCCAGGGCCTGCGCCAGCTCGTCGAACTTCCGGAGGTGGTAGAAGAGCGGCGTGGCCTCCGAGAGCAGGATGGGGTCGTAGCGCCAGAAGACGCGCTCGGGCGAGGTCGTGTCAGCCAGTGCGCGGAAGGCGTGAATGGCGCGGTCCAGCTTGGGCTTGTGAGTCTCCAGCGGGGCGGGGTAGTCGGTGATCGTGAACTGGAAATAAAAGCGGTAGCCTCTGCCGGCCAGGTGCTTGACCTGCCCCGCGAGCAGGCCCGGAAAGCGGGTCCAGAAGACGATCCCCACACAGTCCTCAGGCCGCAGAGAGACGTAGTTGACCTGACCGTCGTAGGGGTTGATCCAGTGGCAGTAGCCCTGTTCGAGGCAGCCCAGCAACCACGGTGCGTAGAAGGCCGGAATGTCGGTGCGCCGGCTGGCGCTGATGATGCGCATGCTTAGAAGACGTAGCGGAAGCCCAGCTCGATGCTGCGCGGGGAGTTGATCTGGGTCACCGGGACCACGCCGAACAGGGGCGAGTTGGGGTCGAGGTTGGGGAAATCGAAGACCGGCGTGTTGCTGAGGTTGAAGGCCGAAGCCTTGAACTGCACGCGGTGACCTTCGCGGAGGCGAAACGAGCGGATCAGCGTGGCGTCCACTTGCGGCGCCGTGTGCCGGCGGATGTTGGGGCTGCGGAGCGGCGCGGTACGGAACGTGTCCGCAGGGCGCTGCACCCAGATCTGCTTCGAGGTGTCAAACCACCGGTTGAGGCTTTGGCCGCTGGCCAGCTTCGGGTTGCCGTAGAGGTAATAGTCGGGGTAGCTCATGGGCATGCCGGATTGGAACACACCGCTCCAGCCCAGTTGCCAGCCGCCGATCAGGTGCGCGGCCAGCCCGCTGGAGAGCCAGCGCTTCTTCGGGCCGACGGGGAATTCGTACACGCCGCTCAAGACGAGCCGCTGGGGGACGTCGAAGGCCACCAGCTCGCGCGACAGCTCCGTGTCCGCGGAGTTCTTGTACGCGGCGGCCTCCATGGTCTTCGAGGCCGTGTAGGAGGCCAGCACCGCCAGCCCGGCCCACAGCCGCTGCTCGACTTTCACCTGGAGCGAGTCGTACCAGCTCTTGCCCAGACTGGCGTAGTTCATGGTGACGCCGGAGAAGTGCGGGTACTGGAGCAGCAGATTGCGGCGCTGGATGGTGGGTTGCGCCCCGCGCGAGGTGTTGGCGGGCAGCACGCCGTAGAACGGGTTCGGCACGACCTGGGACAAGTACGGTGTGCCCAGGGCCAGTTGCTCCCGGGTCAGAAAGTTCAGCGCACGGTTCACCTGGATCTGGCGGGTCTGGCTGCCGACGTAGGAAGCCTCGACCAGCAACCCCGTGCGCACCTCGTATTGGAAGCCCGCCGAGTACTGCCAGACGTAGGGGATGCGCCGGCCAGGGTCGCTGAAACTGAGGCTGTCGCCCACCTGGGTGGCGAGGCCGCGGCTGGCGCCGGGCGGCTGCATCAGGCCGTTGGGGAACGGCTCCGAGAGCGTGTGGAAGGGCAGGAAGTCGGCGGTGCCGGTCAGGGCGGTGGTGGTCTGCGAGAAGCCGACGGTGCCGCCGAACTCGACCGTAGGCAGGAAGTAGCGGCCCAGTCCGGCGCGGAACACCAGGGGCCTCGCGTCCAGCAGCCGGTAGGCCAGGCCCAGGCGCGGCTGCCAGTTGTTGCGGTCGGCGTCGAACGCCCCGCGCGGCCGGCTGCTGCCCGCGAACAGCAGACCGCCGCGCAAGTCCAGCCCCGGCACCTGGTAGGGGCTCTTGGCCGTGTAGTCGAAGCCGCGGTTCTGGCGATCGTAGCGCTCGAGGGGTGCGCCTTCCGAATCCCAGCGCAGGCCCAGGTTGAGGGTCAGTCGCGGCGAGACCTGCCAGTCGTCCTGCACAAAGACCACCGGGTAGCGCGAGCTCAGATACGGCGTGGCGTTCAATGTGGCGCTGGCCGAACTCATGTAGCCGAGCAGGAACGAGGCGATGGCGTTGCCGGCCGCGGCGTCGTTGACCTGCGGGTTCGAGCCCGTCCAGGCCCGCGTGAAGTTGTAGGTGCCCGAAGCGTTCGCGCGCCCGATCAAGGCGGTGCGCGTGAGGCGGAACTCGAAGCCGGTTCTAAGGGAGTGCTTGCCCAGGATCTTGAGCAGCGCGGCCTGTGCGGTGTAAGTGTCCGAGGGCTTGATGTCCCACTCGTCCATGCCGGCCTGCATGTAGCCTTCGAAGGTGAATATGGGGTACTTGTTGGGGATTTGCAGTTGGGCGGCCAGGGTCTTGGGGAAGCCCAGCGCGGAGATGTCTTGCGGGGTGAACTTGCTGAGCTCCTTGAAGCGGCTGAAGCCCAGGCGCGCGCTGAGGATGGCGCGCGGGTTGAGGGTGCCGACGGCGTCGAAGACCGCGCCGTCGTTGCCGCGCCCGGCGTGGATCTGGCGGCGCGCCGGCGTCTGCCAGCCCGAGTAGTTGATGCGCCCGCCGTCGCGGTAGTTGTGGCTCCAGCGGGCGTAGACGCGCCAGGCATTCGACAGCGTGTGGTCCACGCGCGCGATCAGGTTCTGGAAATCCTCGTCCTGGGCCACCTCACCCGCGTACCAGTTGTTGACCAGCGTGACCGGATCGCCGGCCCGGCTGGGCAGCGGAATGTCGTCGAGCACCCGCGAAGCGATGGCAGTCATGCGTCCCGGCGGGATCTGGTTGCCCGCGAACGGGCTGCGCAGGTACTGGAGGTTGGACAGGCTGACGGGCTTGGCCGGATCGAAGGCCGGGTTCGGCTTCACGGTGAGCGGATCGTAGATGGTGTAGGGGCGCCCGGAGGAGGTGAGTGTCTGCGAGAAATCGCCTTTGCGCTGCTCGGGCGTGGGCACTGTTCCCAGGGCGGGCATGGGCAGGGAGTCGCGCAGGCGCTCGAGGGCGAACATGAAGAAGGTGCGGTCCCGGCCGGAATGCAGGCGGGGGATGGTGAGCGGCCCGTCCAGTTCGAAGCCGTACTGATCGACGGTGCGCTCGGTGCGCGGGCGGGCGTAAGCGTTGTTGGCGAAGGTGTTGGCCTCCAGGCCGGTGCGGCGCAGATACTCGTAGGCCGCGCCGTGCCAGGCGTTGCTGCCAGGCTTGACCGACACGCTGATGATGCCTCCGCCGGTGCGCCCGTACTGGGCGTCGTAGGTGTTGGTCTGGACCTTGAACTCCTGAGTGGCTTCGACCGGCGGCACGTAGGCCACCGTGGGGCGCGCGCCGATGCCGACGTTGTCGGAGACGCCGTCAATCTGGAACTCGTTGATGCCGCGCCGGCCGCCGTTGATCGAGACGTCCGAGCTGGAGCCCACGTCGAAGGGCCGCGCGTACTGGAGACTGCCTGCGAACTGCACGCCCGCGGACAGCCCCATCAGCATGAAGGGGTTCTTGCCGCCGATGGGCAGGTCAGTGATCTTGCGGTTCTCGATGATCTGGCCGCGGCTGGCGGTCGAGGCTTCCACCAGCGGCGCCTCCGCCGTCACCGTGACGCGTTCGGTGACTTCGCCGATCTCCAGGGGCACGTCCAGCCGCACCCGGTCGTTGACGCGCAGTTCGAGGGGCGCGCGCTCGAAGGACTTGAAGCCCGCCTTCTCGACTTCCAGGCGGTAGCTGCCGGGCAGCAGGAACGGTATGAGGTAGTTGCCGGTCTGGTTGCTTTCCGAGCGCACGGTCACCCCGCTGGCCAAGTTCGTCGCCATGACGCGGGCGCCGCTGACCGCGGCGCCGGAGGGGTCCGACACCAGGCCCAGCAGCGTGGCGCGGTATTCCTGGGCGGAGAGCGAGGCGAGGGCTGCAACGAGTAAGACTAGACTCCTCATGATTCCACCTGGGTCTTTATGATCTGAGGGGTACAGCGTCAGCTCAGGAAGGCCGAAGGCTTCCCGCATCGTTCACTCTATCAGGTTTCGGCGGTGTGCTGCAATGCTAGCTGGGGGCGACACCGTGGCGCGCGCTTCAGCGCGCCGGGGTACCCTTTGGGTCG
>CAZIRH010000413.1:0-4467 GCA_964541065.1 uncultured Solibacteraceae bacterium | reverse complement strand
GTTGCCGTCCGGCGCCAGCGCCGCCTCGACGGCCTGTTTGAGGCTCAGGCGCAGCGGTGCCGGCGGCTCGGCCCAGGCCGCAGCGGAACACAGCGTCAGAACAACGGTCACCACGGGGTGCTTCATAGGTCTCGACTCCTTGCGGAACTGGCGGGGCGGAGGGGCGCTCGCAGGCCCGCCGCCAGGAACGTCACCAGCCGGCGGATGGTCCCTTCCACGTCGGAGGGATCCGAGGCCTGGCCCAGCAACGTGCGCGCCAGGTTCGTGCCGAGCAGGGTGTGGGCGATGGCGCCGATCATGAAGTGGATCCGCCAGCCCAGCTCCGCGGGCGGCAGCTTGGGCAGGGCCTTCCGCAGCGCGGCGTAGAAGGTCGCCGCCAACTCGGCGAACTGGTCCTTGAAGATGGCCTTCAGGTGCTCGCCCGGCTCGGCGAACATGCGCCCCATGAGGCGCTGGAAGGCGGCGCTCTTCGGCCCCATTTCGCGGCGCAGGCGCAAGGCCGGGGTGATGAAGGCCTCCAGGACGGCCTCCAGCGGCGGGGGCCGCCGGCCGGCGCGCGCCAGGGCGGCGCGGAGCAACTCCAGACGCTCCTGGTTGACCGGCACGATGCGGCGGGCGTAAACAGCCTGGATGAGGGCTTCCTTGGAGTGGAAGTGGTAGTTGACGGCGGCGAGGTTGACTCCGGCCTGGGCGGTGATGGCGCGCAGGGAGGTGGCGGCGAAACCGCGCTCGGCGAAGAGGGCCTCGGCGGCGTCCAGGAGGCGCTGCTTGGTGTCGGGGACTTCTTGGTTCATACGTTCGTTTCAATTGTACGTATGAAGGAGGCTGTTGTCAAGCCCGGTGCGCCGATCTGCCATAGGCGCTCAGTTGTGGTAGGATGGGAACGCTATGCCCGAGATGCTTCGCGCTGCCACCAAGCTGGGCACGGGCGGCCGGCTGGTCATTCCCGCCCGCTTCCGCAAGGCCCTGGGCCTGCGCCCCGGCTCCCAGGTCCTGCTGGCCTTGAGCGACGGCGAGTTGCGGATCTGGACCCGCGAGGCGGCTCGCCGGCGGGCTCAGAACCTCATCTGTAGCTTGATTCCCCCGGAGGTGTCCCTGGTGGATGAGCTGATCGCCGACCGGCGCCGCGAGGCCGAGCTTGAGTAGCTGCGTTCTGGATGCCTCGGCGGTGATCGCCTACCTGCATAAGGAGCCGGGCGCTGGGTTGGTGGCCGGAGCGCTGGAAGGCGCTTCGATCAGCGCGGTGAACCTTTCGGAAGTCGTGAGCAAACTGCTCGAGCGGAGCACCCCGGAGGAACAGGCGCGCCGCGCCACGCAGGACCTGCACGTTGTGGTGGTTCCCTTCGACGAGCCGTTGGCCTACCTAGCGGCGACGCTGCGGCCGGCGACCCGGCCGCTGGGGCTGTCGTTCGGCGATCGCGCCTGCCTGGCCACCGCGCAGCGCCTCGGGGTGCGCGCGCTGACCGCTGACCGCCGGTGGGCCCGTTTGCGCGTGGGCGTCCAGGTGCAAGTCATTCGGTAGGACGCGTATGCTGACCCCGCTCGAACCCGATGAATTCCGGGCGCTGCGCGAGGCCCTGGAGGGGGCCGGCTTCACGGACCGGGGCCTGCTGGAGACGCTGGGGCCGGTCGAGCTGCCGGTTCATCCGGGGCCGGATCTGCCGCACTTCCTGCATTTGACCCGCGCGGGCCGGGCGCTGGACACGCTGATCCGGCTGTTCGTGTTCGGCGTGCCGGCGGAAATCGAGGCGCTGCGCAAGGCGCTGGAACCAGCTTCGCTGGAGGTCTGCGCTCGCGCCGGGCTGCTCGAGCTCACCGCGGCAGCGGCCGTTGG
Source organism: uncultured Solibacteraceae bacterium (assembly GCA_964541065.1). Classification (GTDB taxonomy): domain Bacteria; phylum Acidobacteriota; class Terriglobia; order Bryobacterales; family Bryobacteraceae; genus VFZS01. The sequence continues at coordinate 2,633 of CAZIRH010000413.1, read as the reverse complement.
GCGGGTCAAGCTGCTGCCTTTTCGCGGGCTGCTGCTGGCGGTGGACCAGCCGGAGAGGGCCGAGGTTTCAGCGCGCCCCGACCAGGTGATGGGCCTGACGGCCAGCACCGTCGCACTGGCGAATTTCACTCTGCGCCAGCCGGTCGAGCGGACCCTGGACCTGGGCACCGGCTCGGGCATCCAGGCTTTCCTGGCGAGCCGGCACAGTCGCCAAGTCTATGCAGCGGACTGCACCGCGCGCGCGTTGAACTTCGCCGCCTTCAACGCGGGCTTGAACGACTGCCACAACGTGCGGCTTCTGGAAGGGGACGCTTTCGAGCCGGTGCGCGGCGAGCGCTTTGACCTGATCGTCTCGAACCCGCCCTTCGCGGTGTCGCCCTCCTGCCGGTATCTCTACCGCGACGGCGGGCTGCCGGCGGACGGATTCTGCCGCAAGGTGGTGAAGGAAGCACCGGAGTATCTCGAAGAGGGCGGCTTCTGCCAGGTGGTCTGCGATTGGGCGCACCTGGCCAACCAGGATTGGCGGGAGCGGCTGGGCGAGTGGTTCCAGGGCAGCGGCTGCGACGCCTGGGTGTTGTGCACGGCCACCACCGATGCCGCCGAGTACGCCCACATGTGGATCCGCGATACTGAGCACCCCGGCCCGGAGCTGGCCGCCCGGCTGTACGAGGAGTGGATGGCCTACTACGGGCGCGAGCGCATCGAGGCCATCGGCACCGGGCTGATCGCCCTGCGGCGGAGGAGCGCGCCGGCCAATTGGGTCTGCTTCGACGACCTGCCGGAGGGCACGCTGGAGCCCTTCGGCGAGGCCGTGGCGCTGGGGTTCCGGCTGCGTGATTTTCTGGACGGGGTGCGCGAAGACGCGGCCCTGCTGAAGGAAACATTCCGTCCGTCCCCGTGTTTGCGCCTGCATCAGCACTGCGAGTGGGCGGAAGGCGCCTGGCGCATCGCTTCGGCCCAGATTCGCCTGGAGCAGGGCCTCAAGTACGCGGGGAACGTGGACCGCCAGGCGCTGGCTCTGCTGACCCGCTGCGACGGAAGGCGCCCGCTCGGCGAGGTGCTGGCCGGACTGGCCGCCTCGGCGGGCGCCAGTGTGGAAGCCATCACGCCGCAGTGCCTGGCGCTCGTGCGGCGGCTGATCGAGCGGGGGTACCTGCTGGAGGCCGGCATGGACGCGACGCGCCGGGATACACTCGAAGGGTAATGACGCCGCCGGCCGAGGAAGGTTCCCCCGGCGCCGTGGTCTTCAACATCGAGATGGTGGTAGGCGAGCATACGCTGGAGGCCAGCGCACGGGTTCCGGACGGGATGATGCGCCTGGCCGGCCTGCTGCCCATTCTGCAAGCCTTTGACGACGCGGTGGTGGGCGTGGCCGCCGACAAGGCCATCCGGGCGGGCAGGGAAATCCCCTGCCGGGCGGGCTGCGCCGCGTGCTGCCGCCAACTGGTGCCCATTGGCGAGGCCGAAGCGGTCCACCTGGCGGAGCTGGTTGGCGCGATGCCCGCCGAGCGCCAAGCCGTGTTGCGCGAGCGCTTCGAGGAAGCGCTCGGCGCGCTCAAGGACCGCGGGCTGCTGGCGCGCCTGCGGAGGCCGGCCTCCTTGAAGTCGCTGGCCGTCCGCCGGAAGATCGGCGAGCAGTATCTCCAGTGCGACCTCCCGTGCCCGTTCCTGGAGGAGGAAAGCTGTAGCATTTACCCGCACCGGCCGCTGGCCTGCCGCGAGTACTTGGTGATGTCGCTGGCGGAGAACTGCCGCCGCCCCGGCCCTGACACTATCCAGAAGGTGGCGTTACCCGTGAAGTTCTCGGAGGTCCTCTACACGTTCGGCGACGGCTTCGGCGCGCAATCGACGCGCTGGCTGCCGCTGGTGCTGGCCCTGGAATGGGCGGTGCGCCACGCGCGGCGCCAGCCGGCCTTCCCCGGACCGCAGTTGTTCTCGAACTTCCTCGCGGTGGTCTCGAAGGTGGCGAAGGAGACCCGCGGCCAACGCGTGGCCAGCGCGCCCGCAGGGCCGTAAGGAGGAACCATAATGTTGCGATTGCCAATCGTGCTGCTGCTCGGCGCCGGCTTGCTGGCTGGGGCTGGGCGGCCCATTCCGGTGATTCTCGATACCGACATCGGCGACGACATCGACGACGCGCTGGCGCTGGCGCTGGCCTTGCAGTCGCCCGAGCTGGACGTGCGCGCCGTGGTGACGGTGCTCCAGCAGCGCGAGCGGCGCGCCGATCTGGCCTGGAAGATTCTGGAGCTTTATGGCCGCACGGACATCCCCATCGGCCTGGGCGCCGAGCAGCCCCTGATGGCCCGCCCGCGCACCGGCGTGGTCCGCCAGACCGCCGCGTTGGGCGCGGAGGAGCGCATGCCGGAGGGGAAGCGCCGCAACGGCATCGGGCTGCTGATCGAAACCTGCCTGGGTGCGCGCGAGAAGATCACCCTGCTGGCCTACGGGCCGCTGACCAACGTGGCCCTGGCGCTGAAGGCCGAGCCGCGCATCGCGGAGAAGATCGGGCGCCTGGTGCTGATGAACGGCGTGTTCTTCCAGGGACCGCGTCTGGAGTACAACACCGAGCGCGACCCCGAGGCGGCGGCCATCGTCTTCGGCTCGGGGCTGCCCATCACGGTGGTCGGGCTGGA
>CAZIRH010000412.1:0-4469 GCA_964541065.1 uncultured Solibacteraceae bacterium | reverse complement strand
AGGCTGGTGCGTGCGCCAGCTCCTGGTTTGGCGCGCTGGGGGGCGCACGTTTCTTTCCGGCTGGGCCAGCTTGGCAGAAACCGGGGCGGTTTTGGTGAGCTTCAGTCTCGGTCTGCTGGCACTACGAGCGGAAGCTCGGTCCGGGTGGCGGGCTGCGCTCTCGGCGGTCTTGCTGCTGCTCGTCTGGACCGACTTCAAGGTCTACGGAACCAGCCGGCGCTTCAACGCCGCCGACGGCAACCTGGACCGGATGTACGCCGCGGATGCCCGTCTGGGAGGTCCGGACTACATCGGAATGGACCGGCAGGTCTATGCCCGCTTGCGGGCCGCGCCAGCCTTGCGCGTGCTGATGAACGAGAACCCCACCATCCCGGACATCCGGCACTACGGGCTGGCCAGCCCGCAGGGCTCCGATCCCATGCTGCCTGCCAGGTACAGGCAAGAACTCGAGGGTGCGGTCACGTTTGGCGCCTGGCGTACGTTCATCATGGACCCGGCCCGCGAATCCGTGCTCCAGCGGTTCGGCGTGGGCTACGTGATCACCATTCGCGGGAGCCCCTACTATCAGGCGTTGCTGGCCAGACCGCGCTTCCGTCTCCTGGGCTCCTCGGAGAGCTTCTCCGCCGTCTTTGAGTTCCTGGATGCGCTGCCGGCTTATCGCTGGCCGGCAGGTACGGTCGAATGCACGGGCTGGATTCCGGAGCGGCGCGAGTTCCGGCTGGATTCGACCTCGGGCGGCGACTTCGTTCTGCTCGAGCAGTTCTACCCCGGATGGCGAGCGTATGTGGACGGGCGCCAGGTCACCATTCGTCCGAGTTCGCGGGCCTTTCAGCAAGTCTCTGTGCCCGCGGGGCCGCACCGGGTCCGCTTCGAGTACCGCGCCGGCGGCTTGCGTGTCGGCGCGCTCATCTCCCTGGCGTCCTGCCTTTTGCTGTTCCTCGTGGCGCGGGGCCGTGACCCGTTGAAACGAGACGGCCCGTCTCCGCTACCCGCTGGCGGGCAACCCTGATCTCGGGCACTCGGGCCGGGACTCCGGCGGCCTGAAAAGATCTGGCCGATCCGGTTTGCTCGCCACGGCGATCAGCGAAGTCGGGCCCCAGGGCAGGAAGCGGTCGATTCTCCGCCATAGCCACACGAGCTGCTCAAACGCCTGGAGCTGAAGGCGCCCGATGCGGGACCGCTTGAGGAGCCTGGACTTGACCAGCCAGGCCGGGCGCGAAATCCGATTGAAGCCGAAGATCCGCTCCAGACGCAAACCGGCCTGGCGGACGCGTTCCTCGAGTTGCTGGCGCGAGTAACGGCGAAAGTGGCCCAGCATCACATCAAGCTGGCCGTACAATTCGGGACCTTGCGGCACCAGGATGATCGCCCGGCCTCCGGGCGCCAGCGCTTCGTGCATGTTTCGCAAGGCGGCCAGGTCATCTTCGACGTGCTCCAGAACATTGAGGCAGATTACCGTGTCCATGGCGTTCGCGAAGGGGCGGAAGTGTTCCGGATTGGCCAGGTCGCAGATGCAGGTCTCCAGGCCGGGCCTGTGCCGGAGGCGCGTGCGCAGGCGCACCAGGTGCTCGGCGTTGATGTCGCTGGCGATGTAGCGCGAGCGCCGCCGCGAGAGTTGGCGGGTGAGGTTCCCCATGCCCGCCCCGATCTCCAGCACCCGCTGGCCGACATACGGCAGGATGGTATCCGCCATCCACCGGTTGAAGTGGGGAGCCCTGGTGAGAACATCCAGGATCTCCGCCCCAGGGTCCGTGTAAAGATCGCTGGTGAGCCAGTGGCGCAGGACGACGAAGACGGCCTCGAACGCGTCTGCCATTCCGATTTTCTTGCCGTCCTCATAGGTACGGCCTTCATAGCTGACAGGTACTTCGTAGATGCGCGCCTGGCGTTTGGCGAGCTTGATGGTGATCTCGGGTTCGATCCCAAACCGGTTGCTGCGGATCGGAATAGTCCTCAGCAACGAGGTACGGAAGGCCTTGTAGCAGGTCTCGACATCCGTGAGGTTGAGGTCGGCCGCGATGTTGCAGAGCGTGGTCAGCAAGTGATTCGCGACTTCGTGCCAGTAGTAAAGAACGCGCCGCCGGCTGGAACTGGCGAAACGGGAGCCGTAGACCACGTCGGCGACGCCATCCAGCAGTGGTTGCAGCAGTTGCGGATAATCGCGCGGATTGTACTCGAGATCCGCGTCCTGAATGATGCAGAACTCGCCGCGGGCCTCCTGGAGCGCTCTTCGCACGGCGGCCCCTTTGCCCTGGTTGCGCTCCAGCCTGACCAACTTGACGAGAGCGGGATGCTGGGCCGCAAGGCACTCCACTATCGCCGCGGAATCATCGGTGGAACCATCGTCCACCACGATGATCTCGCGCTCCAGGCCGCCAGGTAGCGGCGCGGCGATGACTCTTTCGAGAATCGTGGCGACGAATTCCTCTTCGTTGTAAAGGGGAACCAGAACCGAGAGGAGCGCAGGTTGCATGAACTAACGATGCTAGCATCCGCGCGCCGCCGGGGACTGGAGACGCCGCTCCCGAGTTCCAGCTTCCGCCGCAGGAAATCGGCAGTGGCGCCGCTATTCCGTGCGCACGGGCTGAAACCGGAACACCTCGTAGGTTGGCCTGCTGTAATTGTCGGACAGGACGGCGAGCGTGTCTGGGGCATAGCCCTGCTCGAGCGCGATCTGCCGCAGGCGGGCGCTCGCACCGCGAAAGAACTCCCGGCCTTCGATGTGAGCGACAAAAATGTGGCCGGGTTCGGCGATCCATTCGCGCAACCTGCGCGCTTCTTCGATGGTGAGGGAAGGCTTGGCTGCCAGGTCAGCCACCAGGCGGAGCCGCAACCTGCCTTGCTCGAGGAATCGCAGGGAATCGACCATCCCCCAGTCCGCCGCAAGAACCTGCTTGGCCGGCGTCTGGCGGAGATAGCCGGCCAGCCGATAGACCGCGTCCGTGAAGTCGAGGCCGGGGCCTTTGCGAACAGCGTCGGCCAGGTACTGGTTGACTACCAGCGCATTCGAGCCAACCAGCAGGACACCCACGATCACCAGGGTCACGGCCCCCGTCCGCCGGAGGCGGCGCGAGGCCTCCGCCAGGGCCACGGCCACCAGCAGATGTGGAAACGGCCACAGCAGGAGCGTGTGGTGCGCGGCCAATCCGGCGCCTCGGGTGATCGCCATCTGCACCCAGCCCACCCCGAAACAGATGAGCGTGAAGAGCATCGGCGCGCGAGCCGGAGTCCGCCACAGCCAGGGCAACAGCAGCACGGCGAAGCCGCAGGCCCAGAGCATGAGACTTTGGTCGCGCCGCCCGGTCAGCTCGCTCAGCCAAAGCGAGCCGCGCTCCAGCGCATTGCCGGGCTCCCCCGGGTGGGGCGGTGGGTCTTCGGCGACAATCCAACCGAACAACAGCCACCCGTCCAGGCTCAGGCGCAGCACCTGCGCCTTGGCGGGCACATCCGCGAGAGTCAGCGAGGTGTTGCTGCGAATCGTCTCTCCCCGGTACTTGTAGTTGAATAGCGCCAGCGGAAGTGCGCCAATCGCCAGGCACACGCCAGCGATGCCCAGATTGCGCCAGGTCAGCGCCCGCAGCACGGCTCGTGGAAACACGGCCAGCGCAGCCACAACCAGTCCCGAGAGCAGCCACAGGAACAGGGCCTTGTCCCAGAGCGCCAGCCCCACGCAAAAGCATCCCGCCGCCAGCCAGCGGGCCGACCGGGTACGGTGATATGCCAGGAATGCGAGCATGGCGCTGAGCAGCAGCACGTGATGACCGATGACCGGTCCCCACAAGGTCACCAGGAGGTAGACTGCATCGGTGGCTAACAGCCCGGCGCCAAGGAGCGCGGCGCGAATCCCGGCCAGGCGGCGAACCAGCAGGTAGAACAACCAGACCGTCAACGCCCCTCCGAGGAGCATTGGAACCCGAAGGGAGCTGGGGGAAGGCGGCCACAACTGGAACCACGCGGCATAAAACCAGGTTTTCGTCGCCCCGAGATAGCTCAGCAGCATGAGCGGCACTCTGGTGTGGAACAACCGGATGCCGTAACGGTAGGTGAACGGCTCGTACAGGCCTGCGGTGAAGAAGACTTCGTCGTTCTGGATTCCCAGGCGAGGGATGAACGCCGCGCCGGCCAGGACGAAGAACAGGCACAGCAAGACCAGGACGGTGGGTGCCGCTTTCTTCACTCTGTCAGTTTGCCTCAAACCCGGGCGCGTGTGTGGCCCCGCGCTTGCGTTGGTTAATCCCCGAAGAGAGCGCGCCGCGGCGCGGCTGGGGACTCGGACATGCGAGAATGGGGCATTTCCAGGAACCCTATGGAGGACGGCGTGACACCCACCCGCAGGGTCAGGTGGACGGAGCGGTGCACCGCGGCCCTGCTTTCGCTCGCCGCCACCTGGCTCTTCTTCATCGAATACCTGCCACCGCTGAGGCGCGTGCACCTCATCTGGGACATCGGGGGTTATCACTACCCGCTGC
>CAZIRH010000411.1:0-4487 GCA_964541065.1 uncultured Solibacteraceae bacterium | reverse complement strand
CGTTCCTGCTGCTGGAACGGGAACTGGCGGCGGAAGCAAGCCATGAACGAGAAAGAACTTGAAAGACTGCTGGCGGGCGTGAGCGGCGAGGCGAGTGGGGCGGGCCTAGCGCGGAACGTCATGGCCGGGCTGGAAGGCGAGCTGGCTGGGGGCATGAGCCAGCTCGTGGCGGAGCTGGGGCAGTTGCAGACCACGAGCCAGACGCAGGCTACGACAGTGGCCGCGAACACGCAAGCGGTGTTGCAGAGCACGGCGGCGCAGGTGTCGGCGGGGCGATCGTCGGCGCTGGAGAGCGTGGGCAAGGCGGCGTGGAAGGTCTTCGGGAGCGGGCTGGGGACAGTGCCGCTGGTGGCGGGGCTGATCCGGTTGTTCACCGGGGACGAGCAGGAGGAGCCGGCGCCGCTGACAGCGTACTTGCCGCCTCCGCCGGTGTACTTCGAGGGCGAGGTGTCGCGGGCCGAGGGGCGCGAGGAGTACGCGTGGGAGCTGGAACAGTACGCCAGCCGGAAAACGGCGGCGCGGCCGGAGCCGCAGATCACCGTGCAGGTGCAGGCGCTCGACAGCCGGTCGTTCCTAGACCACAGCGAGGAGATTGCGCGGGCGGTGCGGGAGGCGATGCTGAACTCGCACGGGCTGAATGACGTGGTGAGCGAGCTGTAGGGAAGGCAAAAGGCAAAAGGCAAAAGGCAAAAGGCAAAAGGACCTCATGGGGGCGTTTCCGAAGTTGAAGACCGGGGCGGTGATGCAGTATCCGGCGAGCCGGGGTGTGGAGTACGCGACCCAAGTGCACCGTTTTGTGGACGGCAGCGAGCAGCGGTACCGGGAGCGGGGCGGGCCGGCGCGGCGATGGGTGATCCGGCTGGACCGGTTGGACGAGACCGAGCTTCAGAGTCTTCAAGAGTTTTTTGACTCCGTGCAAGGCCGAGCGGGATATTTCTCGTTCGATGACCCGTGGGACGAAGTCACGTACGGGAACTGTAGCCTCGAGGACGACGCGCTGGCGCTGGAGTGGAGCGGCGAGATGCGGGGCAGAACGGTGCTGGTGGTGCGGGAGAACCGGGGCTGAGATGCTGTACTTTCCACAGTTGGTGACCGGGGCGGGGAGCCAGTTTCCGGTGAGGCGACGGGCGGTGAGGCGGACGGTGGTGAACACGGCGCTGGACGGCCGGACGGTGAAGCTGGCGGACCCGGACGCGTCGCGTGTGGAGTGGGAGCTGGGGCTGACAGGATTGACCAGTGAGGAGTGGGGCGCGGTCAAGAACCTGTTTGAGGCGGTGGAAGGGCGGCTGGGGAGTTTCACGTTTCTGGACCCGGCCGACAACCTGCTGCTGTGGAGCGAGGACCTGGCGCAGGCGGCGTGGGTGAAAGATGCGGGGCTGGAGCTGGCGGGGAACGTCGCGGATCCGTTCGGGACGACGCGCGCGACGAGGATCACCAATGGAGGCGGGTCCGCGCTGACAGTCCAGCAGACCCTGGAGATTCCTGGCGGGTATCAGTACTGCATCAGCGTGTGGGCGCGGAGCGAGCCGCCGGGAGAGGTGTGGCTGTTGCGAACGAGCGGGCAAGGACCGGTGAAGAAGCAGTTCAAGACCTGGGGAGCGTGGAGCCGGCTGGTGTACTCGACGAAGGTGAGCGATGCGAGCGAGGCGGTGAGCTTCGGGCTGGAGCTGGCAGCGGGGCGGGCGGTGGAGGTTTTCGGGTTTCAGTTGGAGGCGCAGCGTGGGGCCTCCAAGTACAAGAAGACGGCCAGCCGCGGGGGCGTCTACCAGGAGGCGTGTTTCCAGGACGACGTCTTGAATCTGACCAGCGAAGGGCCAGGTGAGCACAGCGGCGTGGTGCGAATCAGGACCGGGCTGGCGGGATAGCGCAGCATGGCGACCATCAACGAGCTGAAGGAACAGGGCGTCACCGAGACGCCGCTGCTGCTGTTCGAGTGCCAGCTTGCCTCCGGTGAGGTGGAGCGGTGGAGCACGCACCAGGTGGAGGTGGACGGGCAGGGGTACGAAGCGCGGGTGCTGCGGCACAACCTGTTCGAGATCCGCTCGGGGGCGGAGGAAGGAATCGACGCCATCGCCAAGCTGTCGGTGACGCTGGCCAACGCGGACTCGCACTTCTCGCAGATCGAGCGCAACACCGGCTGGAAGGGGAGCAAGGTCACGGCGCGGTTCGTGTTCTTCGACCTGAAGCAGGGGCAGGCGGCGTCGGAGGCCACGGTGGTGTTCCGGGGCGTGGCCAATCCGCCGGATGAGATCAGGGAAGGGACGTTCCGGCTGACGGTGTCTAACAGCCTGAACCTGCAACGGCAGCTTCTGCCCGAGGTGCGCGTGGAGCGGCGGTGCCCGTGGAAGTTCCCGAGCACGGCGGCGCAGCGGGAGGAGGCGGTCCACGGCGGGACGAAAGGCAAGTACTCGCCGTTCTTCCGGTGCGGATACTCGCCGGACGTGACGGAGGGCGTGGGCACCACTGAGGGCGGGACGCCGTACGGCAGTTGCCGCCACACGCGCGAGGACTGCGAGCAGCGGGGGATGTTTGGGCTGGACGCGAGCAGCCATCCGACGCGGCGGTTCGGGGGCGTCGAGTTCGTTCCGCCAAGCACGGTGGTGCGGAGCTACGGGGAAAAGGGAACCCACATTTCCAGCTCGCTGGAGAACGAAGCGCGGTACAACGACTTCGTGCCGCTGGTGTACGGAACGGCCTGGTACGCGCCGCTGGTGGTGTTCGGGCGGAACGACGGGAACCTGACGCGCATGGAAGTGCTCCTGGGGATGGGGGAGATCCAGGGAGTGCTGAAAGTGGTGGTGAACGGGGTGGAGATCCCGGCAGGGCGCGCCGGGACGAACATGACGGGGACGGGCTGGTACAACGTCACTACCTGGGGCAACCGAACGGGGGACTTCAACCTGGACTTCACGGACGGGGCGGGGAACCCGCTGGGCGACCCGTACGGGAGCATGGCGGCACTGTCGCTGGTAGTGCCAAACCAGATCAACGATGGGCGGACGCTGCCGCGCATCCAGGTGCTGCTGGAGGGGTTGAAGCTGGAGCGCTACGCGGCGGACGGCACGTTCCTGGGCGAGAGCTTCACGAACAACCCGGCGTGGGTGCTGCTGGATGTGCTGCGGCGCGCCGGGTGGGCGCTGGAGGAGATCGACGTAGCGAGCTTCGCGCAGGCGGCGGCGTACGCGGAAGAGCTGATCGAGGCGCAGGACCTGTACGGAAACCCAGTTTGGGTGCCGCGGTTTCAGTGCAACCTGGTGCTGGAGCGGCGGCGCAGCGCCGCGGACGTGATCCGGGGGATCCGGAACGGGGCGCGGCTGCTGCTGACGTACTCGGGCAGCGGGCTGCTGCAATTGCGAGCCGAGAACACGCTGGCGCTCCAGCAGCCTGCGAAGCCTGCGGGGAGCAACAGCACGAGCGCGCTCAACGGCGGGTGGCCGGCGTACGAGTTCGGGGACGGCTCCTCGGAATTCTCCGGAGTGCTACGGCGGGAGAACGGGGAGCCGTATATCCGGATGTGGTCGCGGGGGACCGCGGAGACGCCGAACCGGTTGACGGTGGAGTTTCAGGACGCTTTCAACGAGTACCAGCAAGACAGCCTGTCGCTGACGGACGTGGACGACGTGCTGGCCATGGGGCAGGAAACGAGCATGGCGCTGCCGGTGCTGGGGATGCCGAACTTCAACCAGGCGGCGCGGTTGGCGAAGTTCTGGCTGGACAAGGCGCTCCAGGGGAACACCTTCGTCGAGTTCGAGACTACGGTGCGGGGATTCTGGCTGAGGCCGGGCGACCTGATCACGGTGACGTATCTCAAGGAGGGGCTCGAGCGGCAGGCGTTCCGGCTGCTGAGAGTGTCGCCGGGACTGAACTACCGCACGGCGCTGATTACGGCGCAGATACACCAGGACGAATGGTACGCGGACGACAATGCGGCGGGACTGGGCGGCTCGACGGGCCGGCGGCAGCCTGCGGCGGGGCTGGGGTGGCCGCGACCACTGGCCGGGGCGGTGGTGGACGAGTACGGCGAGCCGCAGTTCGCGATCACGGAGCAGACGGCGGAGGGGACCGACGGCACCACAGAGGTGCGGTTGTCGGTGGGGTTTGTGGCGCCGGCGCAGCCGGGGGCGACGGCCCTGGGAATTCCGCTGGTGAGTCTGGCGGCGCAGATCAGCCCGACGGGCGGCACGCTGGCCGGCGATCAGACGCTGTACTACGCGGTGAGTGCGCTGGACGGAAGCGGGGGCGAGAGTCCGCTGTCGTTTGTGGTGCGGGCGGCGATTCCGGCGGGGACGAACAGCAACGCGGTGACGCTCACGGGGTTGAGCTTTGCGAGCGGCACGACGGGCTTCAACGTGTACCGGGGAGCGAGCCCGAGCCAGCTCTACCGGATCGCGGCGAACCAGAGCGTGGCGGGCCAGTTCACGGACACGGGCCTGGAACGGGAGCTGGCGCTGCCGCCGGATGAGAACTACGACCACGCGAACTTCTAC
>CAZIRH010000410.1:0-4495 GCA_964541065.1 uncultured Solibacteraceae bacterium | reverse complement strand
GCGCCGGCATCCCCCGAGCCTTGGGGCGGCGAAGTCAGCCGGCGCTTCTCGCCGGTATCCAGCGACAGCAGGAAGACCCCGCTCGGCTCCCCCGGCCCAGGCCTGTCCGGCACCACCAGGAAGCGCCCGTCGGGCGTCCAGCGGGGCCAGGGAAATGGGACGGCCACAGCGCCCACCTGGCGCTCCGCGCCACCCAGAGCCGGCACGACCAGGATCTCCCATTGCCGTGACTTCCTGCTCGCGCGCGCGAAAGCGATCTGGCGCCCGTCCGGCGAGAAATCCGGACCATTATCGGGCGCCGGATCCGAGGTCAGTCGCAAGGGGGTGCCGGAGCCGATCTGCTGGACGTAGATGTCCTGGTTGTCCTGATTGGGCCCGTTCCAGACGAAGGCCACCAGGTTGCCATCGGGCGAGAAGGCCGGCTGGGTCTCGTCGCCCGGAAAGCTGGTCAGTGGCACAGTAGTCATCTGGGGTGGCGGGCGGGAGAACTGCCGCCAGAGGAACCAGCCGACCACAGCCAGCACGACTACCGCGGCCGCCGCCGCCACCCGCCACCGGCGGCGCGGCAGGGGCGGCGCCACCGCCGCCAGCCGCCCGGAGTCGGAATCCTCCTTGAGTTCCTCCAATGCCACCTTCAAGTCGGCCATATTCTGCCAGCGCCGGGAGGGGTCCTTGCGCAAGCAGCGGGCAATGGTTTTCTCTAAATCGCGCGGCACGTCCGCGCCCAGCGGCGCCGGCTCCTGGTTGATGATCGCCGCCAGGGTGGACATGTTCGAGTCGCCTTCGAACGCCCGCCGCCCGCTCACCATCTCGTAGAGCAGCGAACCGAAGCTGAAGATGTCCGAGCGAGAGTCCACCGACTTGCCCTCGGCCTGCTCCGGCGACATGTAGCCGGCGGTGCCGACGATGACGCCCTCGGCGGTCTGGGTCGAGGACAGCCTGCCCGGTCCCCCCGTGGACAGGGCGGCCTGTCCCCATCCCTCGGCCAGCTTCGCCAGTCCAAAGTCGAGCACCTTCACCAGGCCGTGCTCGTCCACCATGATGTTGGAGGGCTTCAAATCGCGGTGCACGATCCCCGCGGCGTGGGCGCGGGTCAGCGCATCGGCCACCTGCACGGCCACGCGCAGCGCTTCGCTGAGGCGCATCCCCTTGCGGGGGATCAGCGCGTCCAGGGTCTTCCCGGCCACGTACTCCATGGCCATGAAGTCGATGCGGTGGGGCGAGCCCTGTGGCTCGCCCGGCTTCACAGGCCCGGGGGCCTCCGCCACTTCTGCCGTGTCGATGTCGTAGATGTGGACGATGTTGGGGTGGTTGAGCGCGGAGGCCGCTCGCGCTTCCTGGACAAACCGCGCCTTGCGCTCGGGGTCGGCGATTTTCTCGGGCGGCAGCAACTTGAAGGCGACCAAGCGGTCCAGGCGCGTGTCGCGGGCTTTGTAGATCACTCCCATGCCGCCCTGGCCGAGCTTCTCAAGGATCTGGTAGTGGGAAACGGTTTGACCGATCATCCGGCGGGCCCTTGAGGGCCAGTGTACTGAATTTCCGACTCTAGAGCCAGCGAATCCGGACTTCCTGCTCCAATCGCCGGAACTCCGGGTCGCCGGTGACCAGCTCGGCGCCGAGCTGGCGGGCCAGCGCGGCGGCAAAGCAGTCGGCGTAGGAGAGGCGGTAGTGGGCCTTAAGGCGGGCGGCTTCGCGGGTGAGGTCCCAATCGGCGTCTCGGACTTTCAATCCCTGCCGCCGGATTTCTTCGGCAGTCCGGTCGGCCTGCCTGTCGGAATGGCGCCTGGCCACTTGGTACCAGACCTCTCCCAGGTTCACGGCCGTGATCCACAGGCTCCCGCCGGCGTCCAGGGTCTGGGCCATCAGCGCTTCGACATCTTCGGCCGCCGGCTCATTCTGGAGGTAGGCAACGATGGCCCAACTATCGAGAACGCGGGAAGAGTTCGGCATCCTCCTTCTCCCGGTCCCGAGCCCGCTCCGCCATCAGCTCCTCGAGAGCGTGCGTGCCGTTGAGCAACCCCCGCAGCCTCCGCAGGGACTGCAAGTTGATTGGTTCCAACACGATCTGCCCGTCGTGTTCGTGGATGCTGATCCTGGTACCCTTTTTGATGCCGTACTTGCGGCGCAGCGGGGCGGGGATAACGATTTGACCCTTTACGGTGACGGTGGTCTCCATGTAATACGCCCATCCACAGTATACCCATTCCGGTAAAGTAATACAATCGCTAAAAGGTAATACCGAACGGTGAGGGCTTGACAGTCGGGCGGTGATCTGGCACACTGTAATAGGCGAACAAAAAGCGAAAATGGCCGCCCTACACATTGCCCTTCCCAGCCGCCTCGGCGCGCTCCTGACCTTCCGGGCACGCTCGGTTCCGGAGTTCGCCTCTACAGGTCTTCCCGAGGTGGACGCGCTTACCAGTGGGCTGCCGCGCGGGGCCCTCACGGAGATTGTTGGCTCCGCCTCCTCGGGGCGCACCAGCCTGCTGCTGGCGATCCTGGCGGAGGCCACGCGCCGCCAGGAAGTCTGCGCCGTGGTGGACACCAGTGACACTCTCGACCCGGCCTCGGCCGCCGCCGCCGGAGTAGATCTGAGCAGGCTGCTCTGGGTGCGTTGCGGCGGCAACCCGGAACACGCGCTCCGAGCTGCGGATCTGCTGGTGCAAGGCGGCGGGTTGGGGTGCGTGACCCTGGATCTGGGTGACATCCTGCCGCGCACGACCCGCCGTATACCGCTGGCCTGCTGGTTCCGGCTGCGGCGCGCCGTCGAGAACACGCCTACGGTGCTGGTAGCACTGGGGCAGGTCTCCTGCGCCCCCTCCTGTGCCTCCCTGATCCTGGAGACAAAGCCGGTGCGCCTGAACTGGTCGGGGACTCCGGACTGCTCCCGGCTGCTGAAGGGGGCGCTTTTTGAAGCCGGCCCGCGCAAGCCGGTGGCTTCAGCCGTCGCCGCTTTCCAGGCCCGGGCCTTGGGATAGGAAGATGTACGCCTCGATTCACGCACCCGGTGCGTCGGACTCCCTGCTGGCGGAGTGCGCCCGCGCTTTCTCGCCGCGCCTGGAGAACGCTGCTCCAGACACGGTGGTGCTGGATGCTGACGGCCTTGGCCGCCTGTTCGGTGCGCCTGCGGAACTCGGCCGTGCCATTGCGCGGCGCGCTGCGGAAATGGGCCTGGCGGCCAGCGTCGCAGTGGCCGCCAGTCCGGAGGCGGCCGTCTGTGCCGCCCGGGGATTCCGAGGCGTTACCGTCATTCCACCGGGCCGCGATGCGGAGATGCTGGGCGAGCTACCCCTCGCAGTGCTCGCGCTGCCGCCGGAGATGGCCGCGACGCTGGCCCGCTGGGGGATACACACCTTCCGCGCTCTGGCCGCATTGCCGGAGGAGGGCCTCGCGGAGCGGCTCGGACCGGAGGGTGTACGCCTCCACAAGCTGGTGCGCAGCGCCGCGAACCGGCCCCTGCTCCCGGAGGCGCCGGCGCCCGTCTTCGAAGAAAGCCTGGAACTGGAGGAGCCCGTCGAGCTGCTCGAACCGCTGGCTTTCCTGCTGGCACGGCTGCTCAGCGACCTCTGCGCGCGGCTGGCCTCCTATGGCCTGGCGCCCCAGGAACTCTCTCTGCGGCTGAAACTGGAGGACCGCCGCGAGCATGCGCGGGTGCTCAGCCTGCCCGTCCCCATGCGGGACCACAAGACTCTGCTGAAGCTGTTGCGGCTGGATCTGGAGGCACATCCGCCGCCGGCGGCGGTGGTGACAATATCGCTGGCGGCCCAGCCGGGCAGGCCGCGCGTGCTTCAGGACGGGTTGTTCCGGCCTAAAGCTCCTGAACCCGCCAAGCTGGAGCTGACGCTCAAACGCATCGCCCGCCTGGTGGGTGAGGGCAACGTGGGCTGGCCGGAGCTCGAGGACACCCACCGCCCGGACGCCTTCCGGCTGAGTAAAAAATCGGGGACAGGCAACGCTGTCCACGGAGGGACAGCGAAGCCAGTCCCCGATTTTCGCCTGGCCCTGCGCTTCTTCCGCCCGCCGCTGAAAGCCCAGGTCGAGGCGCCCTCCGGACGTCCGGCCCTGGTCCTGGCGGGCCAAGTGCACGGGAAGGTGCTCGCCTCGGCCGGTCCCTGGCGCACCTCCGGCGAGTGGTGGACGCCCGGAGCCTGGGACCGCGACGAATTCGACGTGGCGTTGAGCGACGGCGCCCTCTACCGCATCTACCTGGACCGGCCGAGGGGCCGCTGGTTCGTCGAGGGCAGCTACGATTGAGGTAGCGTCCTATGAAGAAGCCCATCAAACCCATCATCGTCAAGCGGCCCAAGAAGCGGGTCCCCAATGCCCCGCCCGAGCAGATCCACCGCAGCCGCAGGGGCGAACTGGCGCGCGTGCCCTCCGGCCGCTTGGCCAAGCACAAGAAGAAGCTCGAAACCCAATGAGATGTATGCCGAGCTCCATGCCCGCTCCGCCTTCAGTTTTCTGCGCGGCGCTTCCCTGCCCGAGGATCTGGCCA
>CAZIRH010000409.1:0-4507 GCA_964541065.1 uncultured Solibacteraceae bacterium | reverse complement strand
GCCAGCGCTGGCGCCTCCGCACCAGCGGCGGCGTGCTGGAGGCCGACTTCTCGATCGCCGCCACCGGCGCGCGCAACCCGCTGCGCAACCTGGGCACCGAGTGGACGCCCGCCGACACCATGTTCGCGCTGGGCTACTTCGTGCCGGCGGAGCAGGAGCACATCGACATCCAGTTCCTGCCGCAGCTCGAGGGCTACATCTGGGTCTTCCCGCGCTGCGGGCATCTCTCCGTAGGCATCTGCGGCAAGGGCGTGCCGGCCCCGGCGCTGCGGGGGCGCCTGGAGGAGTTCATGCAGGAGCGGGGCATCTCCTGGAAGGGGGCCGAGTTCTACGCTCACGTGCTGCCCTCGCTGGAGACTCCGGCCTGGCGCCACAACCGCGTGGCGGGCCAGGGCTGGCTGGCGGTGGGGGACGCCGGCGGGCTGGTCGATCCGGTCACCGGCGAGGGCCTGTACTACGCCCTGCGCTCGGCCGAGCTGGCCACCCAGGTGGTGCTCTCGGAGGCCTCCGCGCCGGTGGAGAAGCCGCGCGCCTACCGCGCCCTGCTGATGAGGGATTTCATCGTGGACCTGGCCTTCGGCGCGGGCTTGGCCAAGCGCCTGTTCCTGGGCCGGCTGCTGTTCCAGAGCGTGCCGGAGCGGATGATCCAGCTCATGCGCCGCAGTGAGCACTTCTCCATGCTGATGCGGGACCTGTTCGCCCGAACGCAGGACTACCGCAGCCTCAAGCAGCGGCTGCTCGGGACCCTGAAGCCCGCCTTGCTTGACGTAGCCCGTGGCCTCGTCCCAAGCCGCACCCTATGCTTCAGGCCGAGAACTGTTGCAGGAACTCTGGCACAGCCTGAGCGCCGAGCGCTTTGCGCTCCAGGCGTTGCGTCAGCAGGTCGATAGCTCGCCACGCAAACTCCAGCGGACCGAGGATCTCCTTCTTGAGCTGCTGGAATGATTCCTGTCCCCGCAGGATCCGGCAGAACGTCTGCCAGATTCCGTCGTTCTGCTTCAGGAGCCCATAGATGACACGCGGGAAGGCCGCGGAGAGGGCCAACAGCTTTCTAGCCACAAGCAGCTCGGGGCCAATGTCGGATTTCAGCCTGCGATCGTACACAGATAGATCGGGCTTTCCGCCTCCCAAAGCGCTCGCAATGCAACCGGCTGCCAGGCGTGCGCTACGGCACGCGAACGAGATACCATCGCCGGTGAAAGGTTCCACCAGACCCGCCGCATCTCCGACCAGCAGGACTCTCTCGTTGGCAAGCCGGGTGTGGCGGGTAAGCGTTGGAAGTTGATGGCCGGTGAACTTGAGCTGTGCGGAAGCTCCGGGCTTGAGCAGTTGCGCTGATTCAACGAACCTGGCGACGTACGGCCTCAGCAGCCTGGCTATCCTGAACGGCCCGCCAGCTCCTACATTCACGTAGCCCTTCTTCGGGAAAACCCAGGCATAGCCGCTGGGCAGACTCCCCCAATCAACGCGCATGCACTCGCACGTGCATGCACCTGGATTCAAATACTCCTCCGGCACTTCGCAGCAGACCGCCGCTTGCCAGAAATAGTCCTCGCGCCGGTTAAGCATGCGCCGGACCACGCTGTTAGCGCCGTCGGCGCCTACCAGGGCATATGCGCTGAAGTCGCCTTGGTCGGTGTGCACGACTACCAGGCTGTGCTCCCCGATATCAAAGCCCCACACCCGAATTGGCAGCCGAACCGCAGCCCCCGCCTGCGCGGCATGGTCGAGCAGAAAACTGTCAAACTCGCTCCGCAGGACCCCGTAGACCAAGGGCTGCGCATAGGTTCGGGTGCACGGTTCAGTCATACCGAAGCTAAACTGAACATCGCGCATTGTCCCGCGCAGCACGTCGGTGACGTCGAATGGGATTTCCCGTACGGCCCGGGCCTGAAGGCCACCACCGCAAGGCTTGTCCCGCGGGAATTCCTTGGCCTCCATCACAGCCGTCCGCAGGCCCGCCTTGGCCAGGTAGTAGCCGGTCATCGAACCAGCCGGGCCACCACCTATCACGATGACGTCGTACTGCGGTCTCAGCATGCCTCGGGGGGCGCCTGATCGCTCTCCTGCTCCACCCCAGTTCGATTATAGCGCTCCTCGGTGAAGGTGCGCGCGCCTGCTGCGCAACCTGCACGGCACGCTGCGGGAGACGGTCGTCAACTTCATGCTCAGCCGGGTGGTTCCGGGCGAGAGCCCGATCTGAGGGCTGCCCGGTCCGAAGATCCGCTGGGCTACGTTTGCTCGTCCGCGCGCACCGCCCGCCGCAGCCGGCGTGCCGCAAACCACACCAGACCCGAGAAGACCACCAGCGTGATCGCGATCACCGTGAGCCTGCGCCCGGGGGAAAGCTCGCGCACCGCCGCCTCGGCGGCCGAACCGAACTCGAGGACGACCTCGAGGCGGACCTGCGCGGGGCCGCGTCCTTCCAGGCGGTTGTCGATCAGCAACGCGTACTGGCCCAGGCCAGGGGCGTAGCGGAACCGGCCCGCTCTCTCGAAACCGCTCGAGAGAATCACCCGATGCGCCTGCCCGGAACGGAAGCGTCCCACGTCCTCGCGCCGCAGGAGCGCCACGCGCACGCCCGAGCGGCCATCAGCCACCGTGAACTTGCATTCGATGATGGCCGGCCGCTGCTTCAGCGCCAGGTCCACGGCACGCCACCCTCCCGGCGGCACGCGGACGACCTCATCGACGAGGACGACTCGCTCCGCGGCCAGGGCGAGCAGCACAGCCAGGACAGGGCTCATGGCGCCGCCGAGTAGACGACCTCCCCGCCCAGGATGGTCATCGTAACGCGCGTCTTGAGGATCTCGGGCGCCGGGATGCGCATGATGTCCGCGGAGAGCATCACCAGATCGGCCAGCTTCCCGGGTTCGAGCGTCCCCTTACTGCCTTCCTCGAAGGCGGCATAGGCGCCCACCGCGGTCCAGCTCTTGAGCGCTTCCTCGCGGGTCATACGCTGGTCGGGGAACCAACCCGCGGAAGGGTTCCCGGCGCGGTCCTGGCGGGTGATGGCGGCGTAGAAACCGTAGAGCGGATTCGGCTCCTCGACGGGGAAGTCCGATCCGTTGGGCACCGCCACGCCGAGGGAGAGCAGCCGCCGCCAGGCATAGGCGCCTTGGACGCGCTCCGGTCCCAGGCGGGCCTCGGCCCAGCGCATGTCGCTGGTGGCATGAGTAGCCTGCATGGCGGCGATCACCGAGTACTTGGCGAACAAGTCGAAGTCCGGCGGGGCGATGACCTGGGCGTGTTCGATGCGGAAGCGGCGGTCGTTGCGGCCGCCCAGCACCGCGCCGTACGCTTCGAGGGTCAGGCGGTTGGCGCGGTCGCCGATGGCGTGGGTGTTGACCTGGAAGCCATGCTTCACCGCGTCGCGGCAGACGCGTTCGAGGTCCTCGCGCTGGAGCATGACGAGGCCCGTGTTGCCGGGGTCATCCGAGTAGGGCGCCAGCAGCGCGGCCCCGCGCGAGCCCAGCGCACCGTCGGCCATCATCTTGATGCTGCGGATGGTAAGGCGCTCGCCGATCTCCGGCCCGCGCGCCAGGAAGTCCCGCCACAGCTTGCCTTCCCCGCCGATCATCGCGTAAACCCGCACCGGGAGCTCGTTGCGCCGGATCAGCTCCCGGTAGGCGGCCAGGGCCTGTGCGCCGAGGCCCGCGTCGTGCACTGTGGTCAAGCCCAGCCGCGCGCATTCGCGGGCCGCGCTCGCCAGACGGCGCGCGGTGACCGCCTGCGAGGCCGGTGGCATTTTCCGTGAGACCAAGCCCTGGGCGCGATCGATCAGCACGCCGGTGGGGGCGCCAGAAGCGTCCCGGATGATCTTGCCGCCGGGCGGATCCGGCGTAGCCGCGGCGATGCCGGCGATCTCCAGGGCCTTGGGGTTCACCCAACCGGCGTGGCCATCGACGCGTGTGAGGTACACGGGGTGGTTGGGGGCCGCGCCGGCCAGGTCCTGCGCGGTGGGGAACTGCCCGCCCCAGTTGGTCTGGTCCCAGGCGCGCCCGCGAATCCACTCCCCGGCGGGCCGGCGCGCGGCCTCGCGTCTCACCAGCTCGGCCACCGCGGCCACCGAGGGCACGCTGCGCAGGTCGATGACCTCGAGCTGATCGCCCAGGCCCCCCATGTGTACGTGACTGTCGATCAGGCCGGGGATGATGACCGCCCCGTGCGCCTCAATGCGCCGCGTCGTGGGCCCGATGTGCCGGGAGACATCGTCACCCACCGCCAGGATGCGTCCGCTGCGGATGGCGATGGCGGAAGCGACCGGGCGGGCGGGGTTCAGCGTGTAAATCCGGGCGCCCGTGACGGTCACGTCGGCGGTCTGGGCCAGCGCACCCGCACTTGCCAACAGGGCTAGAATAGGGAGCATGGATGACAGTATGGCACAAGGGGAAGCGCCTGCCGCCGCCCTTGAGCCATCGGTGTGGCAGACCGCCTCGAGCGTCGTAGCAGCGATCCTGCTGGCCATCATCTTCATCGTCGCGGGGGTTTGGAAGATCACCGATCC
>CAZIRH010000408.1:0-4549 GCA_964541065.1 uncultured Solibacteraceae bacterium | reverse complement strand
CGCGGTCCTGCTGGCGGCGGCCCTGGCGGCGAGTGCGACGGCTGCGGAGCGCGCGCCGCTCAAGCTGCCTTACGTCTACACCCGGTGGAAGCACTTCACCGTCGCCGACGGCCTGCCCAACGACCACATCTTCGCGGTGAAAGCCGACGGCCCGCGCGTCTGGGTCGGCACCGAGGACGGCCTGGCGATGATCGACAAGCGCACCGGCAAGATCCGGACCTGGCGGGAGAAGGACGGCCTCCCTTGGCGCGTGGTCACCGGCATCGACGTCAACCCGAAGACTGGCGAGGTGTGGCTGGCGCTGTTCGGCGGCGGCCTGGCGCGCTTCAGCGGCGGGCGCTTCGATCACTGGCACCAGCTCAACAGCGGCCTGGTCAACGACGTGGTCTACGGCGTGGCAGTCGAGAACGACAACGTCTGGGCAGCCACTACCGCCGGCGCCTCGCGCCTCAACACCATCACCGGTGAGTGGGCCATCTTCACCGAGAAGAACGCGCCCATGGAGGAGATCTGGAACTACGCTGTCCATTACGCCGACGGCAAGGTGCACCTGGCGGTGTGGGGCAGCGGGGTGCTGGAATACGACGTGGCCGCCGGGCGGTGGAAAGACTACCTCGACCCGGACGGCGAGATGGAGATCGACCTCTACCGCGACGACGGCATCATCCACGTCATTACGACGGGCGCGAACTACGTCGAGAAGACCCTGTGGGTGTCCACCTACTTCGGGGTATGCCGTTACGACGGGCGTAACTGGCGCGGGTTCTACAACCAGGACTCGGGCCTGCCCAGCGATTTCGTCAACAACCTGCGCGCCCGCAGCGCCAACGAGGCCTGGTTCTGTAGCGACAAGGGCTTGGGCGCGGTCATGGACGCGCCGAGCAACACGTGGGTGGCCTACACGCGCAACCCCAGCGGTCTGGGGGGCCGGGCCGTGGTGACCCGCGACAAGCAGGTGCTCGAGACCGTGGAGCTCCCCCAGGGCGTGCCGCACAGCTTCATCGTCTCGGCCGACATCGACGGCCACGACGTCTGGATCGGGACCTCCAAGGGCCTGGGCTGGGGCATCGGCGAGGGCTACTACCCGGGCCTGCGTGAGCGCCCGCGGCTGGTGGCCGCCCCGGCGAAGAAGGGAGGCAAACCATGAGGGGGAGGCGCCTGCTGGGATTGTGTCTGGTGGTGGGCGGCATGGTGGCGCAGAAGCCGCTCATCGACCCGGACACCGCCGAGGTGCTGCGCCGCATCAACTCCGTCAACGCCTACCAGGTTCCCGACCTCAAGCTCAAGAAGGACGACAACTACGCCAACACCCCGCAGGACGTCGAGCCCTTCGGCGCCGTGAAGCCCTACAAGGAATACTTCCTGCTTCAGATAGAGTACGCCGGGCCGGGGCGCGCGCTTCCCGAGCCGCCGATGGATCTCGAAAGCGTGAAGATCGGCTTCATCGGCCCCATCATGTCCACGGTCTCGGTAGCCACCGGCGGCAAGAGCCACGAGGAGGCGCTGGGCATCAAGATGCTCCAGGGCGCGCGCTTGGCCCTCGAGGAAGCCAACGCGCGCGGCGGGTATCTGAAGCGCAAGATCCCTTTCGAGCTGGTCATTAGCAACGACAACGGCTTGTGGGGTTCTTCGGGCAATGAGATCATCAAGATGGCCTACAAGGACCACGTCTGGGCCATTCTGGGAACCATTGACGGGGCCAACAGCCACATCGCCATCCGCGTGGCCCTGAAGGCCGAGCTGGTCATGATGAATACCGGGGACACGGACCCCACGTTCATCGAGACCAACATCCCCTGGGTGATGCGGGCCATCGGCGACGACCGCCAACAGAGTTACCTGCTGGTGGACTACGTCATCCGCAAGCTAGGCTACCGGCGCCTGGGCATCATTCGCGGCAGCAACCGCTACGGACGCTTCGGCGTGCGCGAGGTGCGCGACAGCGCCCGCCGGCTGGGCCACCCCGTCATCCTGGAGATGGCCTACCGCCTGGGCGCCGAGGATTTCACGCTGCAACTGGAGCGGCTGAGAGACGCCCGACTGGACGCCGTCGTCCACTGGGGCGACGCCCGCGAGAGCGCGCTCATTCTCAATCAGATGCGGAAGCTGGGCATGACGCAGCCTTACTTCACCAGCGACCGCAGCGTGTCGGAGGAGTTCGCCAAACTGGCCGGCGCCAACGCCGAGGGCGTCGTCTGCGGCTATCCCTGGAACCCCTCGCGGAAGGATCCGCGGCTGGAGGAGTTCCGCAAGGCTTTCCGGGCGCGGTTCAACGACGAGCCCGAGACCTATGCCGCCCACGCTTACGACGGCATGAGCCTGCTCCTGTGGGCCATCCAGTGGGCGGGCCTGAACCGCGCCAAGATCCGGGACGTGCTGGCCTACCGCACGAGGCCATGGCCGGGCGTGACGGGGGACATCTCCTTGAGCGCCGCCCTGGACGACGTGGGCGAGGTGTTCCTGGCGCGGCGCGAGAACGGCGCCTGGAAGTACTTCTCGCGCGAAGACCTGGGCATCACGCGCGGCTACATCCCGCCCCGCGACCGCGTGAGCCGCGGGCTCGAGACGGCCAAGGCTCAATGATCGACCGGCTCGCTGGCGCGGCGTTGCTGGCGCTGGGGCTGGTTCTGGCCTGCTTCAGCCAGTCGCGCCAGCCATACATTCCGGCGCGGCGGCAGCCGCTCGAGTACCCCGGACCGGGCCGTGAAGAGCCCGAGCCGCGCGATCTCCGCGAGGTTCGCATCGGCTACTTCGGGCCGCCCGATGCCCGGCACCCGGACGGTGGCGCCCTCTGGCAGGGCACCACGCTGGCCCTCGAGGAGGCCAATCGCGAAGGCGGCTACCAGGGTTTGCCGTTCCGCCTGGTCCCAGCCTGGGCGGAGAATCCGTGGACCGCGGGCGCCGGTGTGCTGGTGCGGCTGATTTACCAGGAGCGCGTGTGGGCGCTGGTAGGCTCGCTCGACGGCGCCAGCACGCACCTAGCCGAGCAGGTCGCTCTCAAGGCGCGCCTGACGCTGATCAACCCCGCGGCCACCGACCGTACCATCCACGGCGCCAACGTGCCCTGGATGTTCTCGTGCACGCCGGGCGACCACCTCCAAGCGCCCGTGCTGGTGGAGGCGCTGGGCGGCAGGCGGTCCGTGCTGGTCTCGGCCACCGACCACGACTCGCGGGCCTTCGTGGCGGAGCTGAAGGCGACGCCCGCTTTTCACATCGAATTCCAAGCCGGATCGTCCGATGTGACTGCGCTGGCTCAGCGCGTGGTAGACGCGGCGCCGCAAGCGGTCGTCGTGATTGCCGGGGCGCGCGACAGCGCGCGCGTGGTCGCGGCCCTGCGCCGCCTGGGTTGCGCGGCCCCGGTGTTCTGCGGGCCGTCGGCCGGCCGCCGCGCGTTCCTGGAGGAAGCCGGACCTGCCGCCGAGGGCGTCCTGTTCCCACTGCTGATGGAGACCCCCAGCAGCGCCCTGCCCGATTACACCGCCATGCACGCTTACGACGCCATGCGCCTGCTGGTGGCCGGCATCCGCAAGGCGGGCCTGAACCGCGCGCGCATCCGCGACGCGGTGCAGGAGCTGTCGGGCTGGCACGGTATGAGCGGCGTCATCCGCTGGGACTCACTCGGCCAGAACTCGCGGCCGGTGCGGTTGGGGACAATCCAGGACGGCCGTGTGGTTCCCGTGAAGGGTCAGGTGTCCTTGGGCGCGATCCCCAGGGCCTTCATCTTGCGGTAGAGGTTGCTGCGCTCCAGGCCCAGCAGCTCGGCGGCGCGGGTGACGTTGCCGCCGGTCTCCTCGAGTTTCTTGAGGATGTAGTCGCGCTCGGCGGCCTGCCGCACCTCTTGCAGGCTGGCGAAGGGGTTGGCGGGCGGGCCGGCTCCCGCCTTGCGCGAGGGGCTCAGCGGAACGTGCCGGGCGTCGATCCGCCCCTGCGGGTTCAGGGTCACGATGCGCTCCATCACGTTGCGCAGCTCCCGCACGTTGCCCGGCCAGGGATAGTCCTGGAGCAGCCGGCAGGCTTCCGGGGTCATTTCCTTGGGCTTGCGCCCGTAAGCGGTGGTGAACTCCCGCAGGAAGTAATCGGCCAGCAGGGGGATGTCCTCGCGCCGCTCGCGCAACGGCGGCACGTAGAAGGGAATGACGTTCAGCCGGTAGAAAAGGTCCTCGCGGAAGTTGCCGCGCTCGATCTCCTCTTGAAGGTTCTTGTTGGTGGCGGCAATCACGCGCACGTCCACCTGCACGAACTGCAAGGCGCCCACCGGCTCGAAACGCTGCTCTTCGAGCACCCGCAGCACCTTGGACTGAGTCTTCAGGCTCATGTCGCCCACTTCGTCCAGGAACAGCGTGCCGCCGTCGGCCTTCTGGAACTTGCCCACCTTGTCCTCGGAGGCGCCGGTGAAGCTGCCCCTGCGATGGCCGAACAGCTCGCTCTCGATGAGCTCTTCGGGGATGGCGGCGCAGTTGACCTCGACGAAGGGCTCGCCGGCGCGCGGGCTCATGGCGTGGATGGCCCGGGCCACCAGCTCCTTGCCGGTGCCGCTCTCGCCGTAGAT
>CAZIRH010000407.1:0-4552 GCA_964541065.1 uncultured Solibacteraceae bacterium | reverse complement strand
AACCTGGGCTTCTGGGGCGGTGCGCAGGGCATGCGCGGGACGACTTTGCGCCGGCGGATCCGCGAAGTCCTGGAGTTGACCGGCCTCCAGGACCGGGCCCGCGAGCCGGTCAAGCGTTACAGCAGCGGCATGAAGCGCCGGCTGAACTTCGCCTGCGGCGTCATCCACCAACCGCAGGTGCTGCTGCTGGACGAGCCGGCCGTGGGGGTGGATCCTCAGAGCCGGGTACGGTTGCTGGAGCTGGTGCGCGCCGAGGCGCAGGCGGGCCGGTGCGTCTTGTATACGACCCACTACATGGAGGAAGCCGAGAGCCTGTGCGACCGGCTGGCCATCGTCGACCATGGCAAGCTGGTCGCGCAGGGGACGCTGAGCGAGCTGCGCGCTCTGCTGGGGGAACGGGACGTGCTGCGGCTCAGCGGCGCTTTTCAGGTCGAGCGCGCGAGAGAGGCGCTGCGCGCCTCTGACGGCATCGAAGTGGTGCAGGCGGATGAGGGGGTGCTGATCCTGGCGGTGGTGAACGCCTCGGCCCGCCTGCCGCAGATCTTCGCCGCGCTGGCCGCCTCCGGGGCCGAGATCCGCGAAAGCACCCTCACGCAACCGAGCCTGGAGAGCCTCTTTATCAAGCTGACGGGCAAGGAGTTGCGGGAGTAGTGATGCTCACCGGCAGAGAGCTGCGGGAGTAGCCGTGCGCTTCACCTGGACCTGCGCCGTCAAAGACCTGCGTCGCCTGTGGCGCGACCCCGTGGCGCTGGCCGTGTGGATAGGAATCCCGCTGCTGGTAACCGTGCTGATGTACGTGGTCTTCGGCACCGGCACGGTCCTGCCGCGGGGACAGCTTCTGGTGGCGGACGAGGACGGGACCCTGCTGAGCTCGCTGGTGGCGAGTGCGTTCTCGCAGGGCGAGTTGGGCAAGATGCTGGTGGTCGAGAAGGTCTCGAGCGCCCAGGGCCGGGCCCGCATCCAGCGGGGCGACGGTTCGGCCCTGCTGGTGATCCCGAAGGGCTTCGGCGGCGCCTTTCTCGCCGGCCGGCCCGCTCAACTGAAGTTGATCAAGAACCCGGCGCAGCGCATTCTGCCGGAGATCATCGAGGAAGTGGCTTCGATGCTGGCGGACGCAGGCTCCTACCTCCAGGCTTACGCGGGGGACCAGCTCAAGTTGTTCGCTCAAGGGCCGCCTAAGGGCGCCACAACGTTCCCGGATGAGACCATCATCGCTACGAGCCTGGCCTTCAACCGGCTGGGGGCCGGGCTGGCCAAGTACCTGCAACCGCCCGCCATCGGACTCACCAGCGAGGTGATCGAGGAGAAGAAACCGGCGCAAGCGAGCTTCGCGGTGGCGATGTATCCAGGCATGCTCTTCATGACCATCCTGTTCCTGGTGCTGGGGCTGAGCAGCGACGTCTGGAAGGAGCGCGAGCAAGGCACCCTAAGGCGCCTGGGGGGAACGCCCGCGCGCCTGTGGGCGTTTCTGGCTGGGAAGGTGGCGGCGGTGGCTGTAGTGTTCGTGGTGCTGGGCGTATTGTCGCTGGCGCTGGCGCACGGGCTGCTGAAGATGGAGGTGGCCAATCCCTGGCTGGCGGTGCTGTGGATGACGCTGTCGGGGGTGGCGCTCCTGCTGATGATGATGCTGCTCCAGTTGCTGTCCACCGGCCAGCGCGCCGCGCAGTTGCTGGCCTTCCTGATAGTGTTTCCGCTGGCTATGCTGGGCGGCAGCTTCATGCCCTTCGAGGTCATGCCGGACTGGCTGGCGGCCATCGGGCGGCACACGCCGAACGGTTTTGCGACCATGCAACTGAAGCTGATCCTCGCCGGGCAGGTGCAGCCGGAGCCGCTGGCGGTGGCGTTCGCTGGGGCCCTGCTGGCAGTCGCGGTGATGTTCCCGCTGGCGCTGTGGCGATTGCGCCGGGCGTTCGTCGCCTGAGGGACCATGATGCTCCGGGACGCCTTTTTTATCGCGCGCAAGGACGTGGCCCACATGTTTCGCGCCCGCGAGACGTGGCTGTGGACCTTCATCATGCCGGTGGTGTTTTTCTACTTCTTCGGCACGGTGAGCGGGGGCTTCGGCCGGCCGGCGGAGCGGCCGGCGATAGCCGTCAGCGTCCCAGCGGACGCGGGTTTTCTGGGCGACCAGCTTCTGCGGCGGCTGGAGGAGCGCGGCTATCGCGTGGTGCGGGTGCGCGGTCCCGAGGAGTTGGCGCGCCACCGGCGCCGCCTGGCGATACCCGCGGGCTTCACCGCCGCGGCGCTGGCCGGCAAGCCGGTGAAGGTCAGCCTGACGCGGGCCGGGGGCGGGCTGGATGGGAACTACGACCAAATCCGCGTCAGCCGGGCGGTCTACACCGTGCTGGCGGACCTGATCGTGGTGTCCAAGCAGCACGATGCGCCCGGCGCCGCAGAGTTCGCCCAGTGGGCCGCTCAGCCGCGGTCGCTGACCCTGGAGGTGACCTCGGCGGGGCAGCGGCAGCGCATCCCCACGGGCTTCGAGCAGGCCGTGCCCGGCAGCATGGTGATGTTCACCCTGCTGGTGCTCTTCACCACGGGCGGAATCCTGCTGACGATCGAGCGCCGGCAGGGGCTGCTGCGACGGCTGGCCTCGGCGCCGATTTCGCGCGGGGCGGTGGTGCTGGGAAAATGGCTGGCGCGTATGACGCTGGGCGTCATCCAGATCGGCTATGCGCTGCTGGTGGGCGGTCTGGTGTTGCGTGTGAACTGGGGCCCCGACCTGCCGGCGCTGGCCCTCGTGCTGCTGGCCTACGCGGGGCTGGCGGCGTCGCTGGGGATCGTGCTGGGCAACCTGGGGCGCACCGAAGGACAGGTGGTGGCGCTGGGGGTGATTTCGACCAACGTGCTGGCGGCGATCGGTGGCTGCTGGTGGCCCATCGAGATCACGCCGCAGTGGGTGCAGAAGCTGGCTATGGCGGTGCCCACCGGCTGGGCCATGGACGCGGTGCACAAGCTGGTGAGCTTCGGCGCCGGGCCGGCCGCGGTGCTGCCGCACCTGATCGTGCTGAGCGTAGCCGCCCTCGCCGCCGGCTGGGCCGCGGCGCGCACCTTCCGGTATCAGTAGGCAGAATCGGGGACTGGCTAGGGTGTCCCCCCGTGGACACCCCTGCCTGTCCCCGATTCTCCTGTACAATAGTCCCCTGAATGACCCGTGGGCGGGGATTGGCCGCGCTGTTGAGCGTCCTGGTGGGGGCCATGGCCGGCCTGGGTCTGTACACCTTCGTCTACGCCCAGGGCTACTCCTACTTCAGCAACGATCCCAACGCCTGCGGCAACTGCCACATCATGCGGGAATACCTCGAGTCGTGGCAGAAATCCAGCCACCACGCCCGCGCGGTGTGCAATGACTGCCACACGCCCCACGCCCTGGTGCCCAAGTTCATCACCAAGGCCGACAACGGCTGGAACCACTCGCTGAAGTTCACGCTCCAGACGTTCGGCGACCCCATCCGCATCCGGGAGGTGAACGCCGCGCGGTTGCAGGCCAACTGCATCCGCTGCCATGAAGATCTGGTCGAGGACATGAAGGCGCTCTCTTGCGTACACTGCCACGCCGGGGTGGGCCACGGCCCGCGGAGGTGATATGCCGTGAGACCGTCACGCTGGACCTACATCATGCTCAGCGTCGCCGTGGCGCTCGGGACGTTTCTCCTGACGCTGCTGCTCATGAACATCAGCCAGCGCAAGCAGGAGGGCCGGCAGGCGTATCTGGAACTGGCCAGGCTCACCGAAGAGACCATTGACCCCCTGGAATGGGCCAAGAACTTCCCGCGCGAGTACGACGGCTACAAGCGCACCGTCGATACCCAGCGCACCCGCTACGGCGGCAGCGAGGCCTTCTCGAAGCTGGACAAGGACCCGCGCTTGCGGCGCATCTTCGCCGGCTACGCCTTCGCCCTGGACTACCGCGAGGACCGCGGCCACGCCTACTCGCTCAAAGACCAGGACGAGACCGAGCGCACCAAGCAGCGTCCCCAGCCCGGCAGTTGCCTGCACTGCCACGCCTCGATCATCCCGGCCTACCGCAAGGTGGGCGGCGGTGACGTGATGAAGGGTTTCGAGCTGGTCTGCGCTATGCCGTTCGCCCAAGCGCGCAAGCTGGTGGATCACCCGGTTGCGTGTCTCGATTGCCACGACCCCAGGACCATGGCCATCCGCGTCACCCGGCCCGGCTTCCTGAACGGCATCCGGGCCTTCAAGAGGAGCCAGGGCATCCAGAACTACGACCCCAACACCATGGCCACACGCCAGGAGATGCGCAGCTTAGTGTGCGGCCAGTGCCACGTCGAGTACTACTTCGCCGGCGAGCACAAGCTGCTCACCTATCCCTGGTCCAAGGGGCTGAGAGTCGAGCAGATCGAGGCCTACTACGACGAAGCGGGCTTCAGCGACTGGAAGCACGGCGAAACCGGCGCACCGGTGCTTAAGGCGCAGCATCCGGAGTTCGAGATGTGGAACCAGGGCATACATGCGCGCAGCGGGGTGGCCTGCGCCGACTGCCACATGCCCTACCTGCGGCAGGGCGCCATCAAGATCAGCGACCATCACG
>CAZIRH010000406.1:0-4553 GCA_964541065.1 uncultured Solibacteraceae bacterium | reverse complement strand
GCTCGACTACCTGCGCCGGAACGGGACGTATGCTGGCGCGGCGGAGGCGCCGCGGCCCGGCTTGATCCTGCTGGACCTGAACCTGCCGAAGCTGGACGGGCGTGAAGCGCTTCGCATGGTCAAGGCCGACGTGGCGTTGCGCTCGATTCCGGTGGTGGTGCTGACCACCTCCAACGCCGCCGAGGACATCCACCACGTCTACCAGGCGGGTGGGAATTCGTTCTTTACCAAACCGCCGTCCTTCGCGGGCTTGGTGGAGTTGATGAGGCTCCTCCGCACATACTGGCTGGAGACCGTCCAACTCCCCCTTGAGACGGCGGCCGACAGTTAGGAGGGAACACTACAATGCAAACGCAGTTGATGACCGAGACCGCCGCCATACAGATCAGCGTCCTGCTGGTGGAGGACGACCCGGACGATGTGCTGGTGGTATCCGCCGGGCTCAACTCGCAAAAGGGCCGGTTCCGGATCGAGACCGCGGAGCGCCTGGCGGCCGCGCTACACCGGCTGGAGACGCCCGGGATCGACGTGATCCTGCTGGACCTGACGCTGCCCGACAGCACGGGCTTGGAATCGTTTCGCCGGTTGCAGGCGGCCTGCGGGGAGGTTCCCATCGTGGTGCTCACCTGCCTGGACAGCGAATTCCTGGCGCTGCGGCTGGTACAGGAAGGCGCCCAGGACTACCTGGTCAAAGGCGAAGTAGGCGGGCCGAGGCTGGGCCGCTCGCTGTACTACGCTGTGGAGCGGCACACCGCGCGCACCAAGCTGGCGGCGGAGAGCCGAGCCCAGGGCGAAGGCCGCAGACCGCTCGGGCGGGTCCTGGGCTTTGCCGGAGCCAAGGGCGGGGTGGGAACCACTACCGTGGCGCTGAACGTGGCCGCGGTCCTGGCCGGCCAAGTCCCCGACGTCACGGTGGTGGAACTGGCGGACACCGGCGGCAGGCTGGCCCTGCACTTCGGCCCGCAGGCGAGCGACGGGTTAAGCGCCCTGCTGAAGCTGCCGCCGGACCGCATCAGTGCAGAGGAACTGGCGGCGCGGCTGTCGTGGGCCTCCTGCGGCATCCGCTATCTGCCCGGGGGGCCGGGGCTGGGCGCCGAGGGGATCACCCCGCAGCAGGCGGAGGCGGTCCTGAGCGCGGCGGCCCGCCTGTCGGACTACACCGTGGTGGACCTGACGGCGCGGCCTTGCCGCGCGGCGCCAACCGCGGTGCGCCGCTGCGAGCAGCTCAGCGTGGTTCTGGACCGCGAGCCCCTCTCGGTGCGCTGCGCCCGGGTGATGGTCGAGCAAGTGCTCTCCTGGGGTGTGAACCCCACGCGGCTGAGCGCCGTGGTGGTCAATCGCTCGGCGCTGTCGGCCCCTATGACGCTGGCCGAAATTGGCGCGCAACTGAGCTGCCCGGTGCTGACTGTGATTCCTCCGGCCGCCGATGCCTGCATCATGGCGGACAGCCGGGGGCTGCCGCTGGTGCTGCTGGATCCGGAGCATCTGGCGGCCTCCATGCTGGTGGAACTGACCGGTCGGCTCACCGGACGCTCTCCACTGCGCCAGGCCGACTGAGCCAGGGCGGGCGCGGCCAGTAGTCGCCTACCGTTTCTGGATGAGGGCGACGAGTTGGTCGAAGTTCTTCTGTTTGGCCAAGGCCAGAGGCGACTGGCCGGCGCGGTCGGGCCGGTTCGGGTCCGCTCCCCGGGCCAGCAGCCACCCCACCAGACCCTTGGCGAGGTTGCCGCGCGCCACGGCATGGTGCAAGACGGTCTTGCCTTCTTTGTCGCCGATGTTCGGATCGGCCCCCTTTTCGAGCAGCACCGGGGCGCAGTTGCCCCACCCCGAGACGGCGTCCTGCAACGCGATCCGGTGGTTTCCATCCAGCGCATTCTTGTCTGCTCCGGCATCGATCAGCAGCCCGCAGATTTCCTGGTTGTCCATAGGAAAGACCGCGAGGTGGAGCGGTGTTTGTTGCCGGCCATTGCGCGCATTCACCGCCGCGCCCGCCCGGAGCAGTTGCTTGACCATACCGGAGTCGTGGTGGCTGACGGCCAGATGCAGAGGCGTTTCGCCGTCCTGGGTGCGTGCCTCCAGGTCAGCGCCGCGCCGCAACAGCGCGGCCACCGTGGCGGCGCCGCCGTAGCGCGCGGCCCAGTGCAGAGGTGTCTGGCCAGTCTGGTTCGCTCGGTTCTGCTGGGCGCCTCGACCGATCAGCCACTCCACAGTTCCGCGTGGTTGTAAACCGCGGCCCAGTGCAGAGGGGTATTGCCCGCCTTGTCCGCCACATCCACGGCGGCGCCGGACTCGACCAGGAGCCGGGCGGCTGCGAGTTGCCCGCCGCGCGCCGCCAGGTGCAGTGCAGAGATGCCGGAGGCGTCGCCGCGGGTCAGCAAGTGGGGCTGTCGCGCCGCAAGTTGCTTCACGGCCGGCAGATCATCCTTGGCCAAGGCCACCGCCAGCGGTGACCGCGCCGGAGCCGTCAGGTCGGCTCCAAAGCGGGTAATGAAGCAACTGTGCCGCTGGTCGAACGTCCGGCCGTAGGCGCGGGCGGAAACGGGGAAATCCGCCGAGCCGGTCACACCGGCGCAGTACAGGCTGCCGTCGGGAGCGGCCAGCAGGGCCACCGGTTTCTCGAAGTCGCCGCCGCCCAGCAGAGTCGCAGTCTCGATCCGGCGTAGCTCCCGATCGAAGATGGCGACAAAACCATCCGTGCCGCCGGCGTTGAATTCGTCGTAAGCGCCGCGCGTGACTGGGAAATCGTGCCTCTTCACCAGGCCCGTGACGACGACCCGGCCCCGGCGATCAATAGCGATGCCCCAGCCGGCGGAGTCGCCCGCGTCGGCGCCCTCGCCGCCGCCGTGGATGAAGGTCGCTGCGGCGATGCGGGTCAGGTCCGGCGTGAGCCGGGCCACATAGGCGCCGTCGGGCCAGCCTTCGAGGCGCTCCCGAAAAGCGCCGGGCGTCGTCGGGAAGCCCGCGTGGGCGTGGCCCGTGATGTAGACGTTGTCCTCCGGGTCCAGCGCGACGCCATACGGGAACGTGTGCCGCGGGGTGTCGATGCCGGCGCTTGCCTCCAGCGTGCGTAGTTCAGGGTCGAGCCTGGCTACGTAGGCGCGCGGCATTCCTCCGCTCTTGGACAGGAAGCCCCGCGCGGTGAACGGAAAATCCCGCGACGACGTGTAGCCGGCCACATACAGGCTTCCTTTGGCCGATCTCGCCAGGTCCATCACGTTTTCGGAATCGGCTCCGCCCAACAAGGTCGCAGCCTTCAGGCGGGACAGCGCCCGATCCAGACGAGCCACGAACACCTCATTGGCGCCCTTATGGGTGGTCGAAAACGTCCCGGCAGTCACCGGAAAATCGGGCGAGGCGGTCGCGCCGGCCACTAAGACGTCGTCGCCCTCGACCAGTAGCCGCACACGGCTGCGGGCGCCTTCTTCGCGCGTGCCGCCCAGGAAGGTCGCGCGGCGCAGCGTTTGGAGATTGTTGTCGAGCACGGCCACAAAGACATCGCCGCTACCGCGGTAGGAAGTCCCCAGCGCCCCGGGAGTGACAGGAAAGTCGCCCGACTCGGTCACGCCGGCGACATAGACTTCTCCCCGGCGGTCCACGACCACGGTCAGGCCGGTGTCGTTCTCACTGCCGCCCAGATAGGTGGCCGCCAACAGCTTGGTCAGCCCGCGGTCGAACTTCGCCACCACCACGTCGCGCTTGCCCTTGCGCGTCCGCTGGAACGCACGCGGCGGCACCGCGAAGTTGTCCCGCTCCGCAGTTCCAACCACGAACAGGTTCCCTTGGAGGTCCAGGGCCAGGGCCAGCCACTTGGACCTGACTTCGCGACTCTCGGCCGGAGACTCCGGGCCGGGCCACAGGAGGGTCGAGTCGAACAACGGAACTGCCCCGGAGCCGGCCAGCGCGCCGCCCGGCGTCGAGAGGGTAAGCCACACCCCCAACCACCACACGTGGTGCATGGTCACACTCCCGGGACTTCACGAAGTTGGGGGGCGCCGCATCAACCCGGGCCCGCAGCGGCGGCGCCCCACATCCGATTAGTTGAACACAAGCTTGAGGTTGGTGTCGCCCAGGCGGATCTCCTGGATCTGGCATCTGCCGTCGCCATTGAGGCAGCGGATGCTGGTGCGCTTGTACTTCTCGCCGTTCTGCTCGACCTTGACCGCGCTCTCCGCCACGAGCCTCCCGTTCTTCAGGGTGACCTGGCTGCCGTTCAGATCGAGCCGATACTCGCCGGGCTTCAGTTCGACGCCCGCCACGGCCGACGGGATGTAGAACGTCACCCAATACGTCTTGGCGCAGGCCACGGTCAGGGCCAGCACCAGAAATGCAAACAAGAGTTTCTTCGTCATGGTGTTTCCTTCACATTCGGTGTCTGTGGATGTTCGTGGTTGCGAACATGCCGGATCTCTCGCCCCCGCGCCCGCTGGCGCGGGTTCCACAGACTCAGACGAACGTGAGGTGGAGTTCAGTTCGCGCCATGGTGCGCCAGCGAGGCGGTGGCAAGCCTTGGCTGTGCGCTGTGCCACCATTTGCATGGCGACCATGAACCCGGC
>CAZIRH010000405.1:0-4564 GCA_964541065.1 uncultured Solibacteraceae bacterium | reverse complement strand
GAAGGCGCATGACCAGTCTATCCTCTCGGCCCGGGCGGATCTGGACAAGGCGCGGATCGACCTGAAGACCCTTCCGGTGCGCTCGGAAATCGATGCCGAGACCCTGCGCTTGAGCGAGGAGGAGGCCGCGGCCAAGTACAGCCAGTACCTGGGCGAGGTCAAGTACAAGGAGATCTCCTACGCCGCGCAGCGGCGGATGGCCGAAGTGGAGCGCGACCAATCCAAGATCGAGCTGGCGCGGGCGGAAGCCAACGCCGACAGGATGCTGGCGCGAGCCCCCATGGACGGCATCACCGTGATGTCGCAGACCTTCCGGGGCGGCGAGATGGGACAGATCCAGCAGGGCGACACGGTCTACGCGGGCATGATGTTTATGCGCATCGTGGATCCCAATTCCATGGTCGTGAACGCGTCGGTCAATCAGGTGGACAGCGAGCGGCTGCGGATCGGGGCCCGAGCCCGAGTCCGTTTTGACGCCTATCCTGATCTGGAGCTGCCGGCTCACGTCTACTCGATCGCGGCCGTGCCCCGCACGGGCGGCTTCCGCGCCAACTACGTCAAGGAAGTGTCGGTGGCGCTGAAGCTGGACCGGCTGGACCCCCGGGTGATCCCGGACCTGACGGTGAGCGCCGAGGTGATCCTGGCACGGGAAGAGCAGGCGGCGGTGGCGCCCCTGGCCGCGGTGTTTCGGGAGGGGTCCGCTGGCGAGCCGTTCGTGTTCGTGAGAGGCCCCTCCGCTTGGGAACGCCGGACGGTGGAAGTGGGCCTCGCCAACAACGTGGCCGCCGCCGTGCGCTCCGGGCTGCGGCCGGGCGAGACGGTGGCGGTGGAGTGGCCGCGGCAGCAGGCAGGCAAGTAAAGGCGGGCAAAGAGATGGCATCCAAGGGCGTGAAACCACAGCAGCGGTTGGGGCGCGTGCCCCGCTCGCGCAAGAAGAGGTTCCTGGGGTGGGTGGTAGCGCTGGGGGTGTGCGGGGGCGGCGTGTTAGCCGCCTACCGCTACGGGGGCACCACCGAGGTGGAGGTGGCCACGGCGCGCGCGCGCCGCGCCGACTTCGTCATCGCCGTGCGCAGCCGGGGCGAGATCCGCAGCACCCGCTCGCTCATTCTGACCGCGCCCCAGGTGCCCGAGCCGCGCATCACCAGGCTGGCCGAAACCGGCAAGCCCCTCAAGAAGGGCGACGTGGTGGTGGAGTTCGACACGGCCTCCCAGGAGCAGTACTACCTGGAGCGCTCAACCACCGTGCGCACCGTGGATAGCGAGATGGTCCAGACCAGGGCCTCGCACCGCATCATCGACGAGATGGACGGCATGAACCAGATGCAGGTCGAGTACGACGTCGAGCGGGCCAAGCTGGAGGCCAGCAAGGCGGAGATCCTCTCGGAGATCGAGGGCGCCAAGAACCGCATCAACGTGGGCATCGCCGAGGGTGACCTGGACCAGGTGAAGACCATCATCAAGGCGCACAAGGTGTCGCAGGAGGCCGACCTGCTGCGCATCAACCAGCGCAAAGACAAGGCGGTGCGGGACATGGGCCGGGCCAAGGGCTACCTGCAAAAGATGGTGCTCTACGCGCCCAACGATGGCATCCTCAACATCCTGCCCAATTTCCGCGCCGGCGGTTCGTTCGGCTCGTTGCCGCCCCCCTTCAAGGAAGGCGACCGGGCCTGGACCGGCGCGGCCATCGCCGAGATTCCGGACCTGTCCAGCATGCGCATCGAGATCAAGCTGGACGAGGTGGACCGCGGCAAGGTCCGGCTCGGCCAGCAGGTCAGGGTGCGCGTGGACGCGGTGGCCGACAAAGAGTTTCAGGCCGAGCTGGACTGGATCAGCCCCATCGCTTCGGTTTCCTTCCGGGGCCTGATGGGTTCGGACAAGACTTTCCCGGCCTACGCCACCCTGAAGAGCGTGGACCCGCGGCTGCGGCCCGGGATGAGCGCCACGGGGGAGATCGTCATCGAGAGCGAGCCCAATGCGCTGTTAATTCCGGTGCGCGCCAGTTTTGTGCACCAGGGCAAACCGGCCGTCTACGTGCAGAAGGGGCAGCAGTTCCAGGTCCACTCGATCGAGGTGGGTAAGCGGAACGAGAACGACATCGTGGTGCTGAGCGGGCTGCGGCCGGGAGAAGTGGTCACACTGGAGAATCCGGTTGAGGCGGCCAGGCGGGCCAAGAAACTGTAGTTGCGGTTGAACTTTCCATGAAAAAGATCATCTTTCGCGCGGTACTGGTGTTGATGGTTCTGGGGGTGGCCTGGGGCGGATACCGTTTCTTCCAGCAACTGCCGCAGCGCCAGCAGCAATTGGCCACCGCCAAGGTGCGCCAGAGCGATGTGATCATCCGGACCTTCGCCCGCGGCGAGCTCCGGGCGGTGCGCTCGGCCATGCTGGTTGCGCCCAACCTGTTCGGCACGGTCCAGATCACCCGGCTGGCGCCGCTGGGCAGCTTGTCCAAGGAAAAGGACCTCATCGTCGAGTTCGACGATTCGGAGGTGCGTTCGCGGCTGGAGGAGAAGCAACTGGAGATCGACCAGCTCGACGAGCAGCTCAAGAAGTCGCAGGCCGACCTGGCCATCCGCAACAACCAGGACCAGGTGGAGCTGCTGCGCACCCGCTACTCGGTGCGCCGCGCCGAGCTGGAGGTCAAGCGGGCCGAGTTGAAGTCGGCCATTGACGCGCGCAAGGACCAGCTCACGCTGGAAGAGGCGCGCCGCCGGCTCAAGCAGCTCGAGAGCGATATCAAGTCGCGGCTGCAACAGGCCGAGGCGGAACTGGCCGTGCTCCGGGAACGCAGGAAGCGGGCGCTGCTCGAACTGGAGCGCGAGAGAGCGCGCCTCCGGCAAGTCAAGCTCCTGGCGCCCATGAGCGGGCTGGTGGCCGTCCGGCAGAGCCGGCCCATGGGCGGCATGTTCTTCGCCGGCATGCAGCTTCCCGACTACCGCGAAGGCGACCAGGTCTACCCCGGCACACCGGTGGCTGATGTGCTGGATCTTTCCGAGCTGGAAGTGGCGGCGAAGGTAGGCGAGCTGGATCGCGCCAACCTGCATGAGGGCCAGGACGTCCTGATGCGGCTGGACGCGGTGCCCGGCAAGACCTTCCACGGCGTTATCAAGAACCTGAGCGGCACGGCCTCCGCCAACGTGTGGTCCGGCGATCCGGCCAAGAAGTTCGACGTGGTCTTCTCGGTGGACATGAAGGAGCTGCTCACCGGGCTGGGCGCCAAGCCCGAGCAGATCCGGAGGATCCAGGAGACCGCCGAGCAGAACCGGAAGCGTCCGCCCACCGCCTCCATGACGTCCGGGGCGATGCTGGCCATGGGCGGGCTGTCGGGCATGCCGGGCGGCGGGTCCTCAGGCGCGCCCGGCGGCGTGACCATGGTCCAGGCGGAGCCGGGCGGAGCACCCACCGAGGAGGCTGAGGCTGGCGGCCGGCAACGCCGCGAGGGCGGCGAGGGGGGAGGCGAGCGCCGCGGCGGGATGCGCTTCGGCGGCGGGCAGCTCTCCGAAGAAGACCAAAAGAAGATCCGCGAGGCCATGGAGAAGGAGCTGGGCGGGCGCAGCATGCGCGACCTCAGCCCGGAGGACCGCCAGAAGCTCTTCGCCAAGATCCAGGAGAAGGTGAAGTTGCCCGCCCTCACCCGGCCGCCGGGCAGCGCCCCCGGCCAGACCGGAGCTCCCGCGGAGAGCGGGCGTACGGGCGCGCAGGGCGCGCCGTCTCCGGGAGGTACGCCGCCGGCCGGGGGTGCCAGGACCACGACCTTAGCCGTGGCCGGGCCGGGCGGGGCCGGGGGCTCTGGCGGCCCGCCGCAACTGCCCATGGGCTTCGGCTTCGCAGCGTCGCCGCAGCTCACCGACAAAGACCTGGAGGCCGCCAAGCTGCCGGCGCCGCCCGAGGAGGACAGCCAGTTGGACGTGCTGCTGCGGCCCGGCTTGCTGGCCGACGTGGAGATCATCGTCGAGAAGATCCCCAGCGCCATCCACATCCCGGCCCAGGCCGTCTTCGAGAAGGATGGCAAGCCGGTGGTCTACGTCAAGAAAGAGGAAACCTTCGAGCCGCGCTTCATCACCCCGCTCAAGCGCAGTGAATCCACCATGGTCATCTCCGCGGGGCTGAAACCCGGCGAGACCATCGCGCTGGCCGATCCGACGGCCCGGAGGGGCGAGAAGAGGAAGGAAGAGAAGCCCGCGGGCGGAGGAGGCCCGAGCATCCCGGCGGGCGGCGGGGCGCGAGGAGGCAGGTAGGATGGCGAATCCGCTGGCCGGGTACCTGCCCGAGTTGTACATGGGGCTTTCCAGCCTCATGGTGCACAAGCTGCGCAGCCTGCTCACCATGCTGGGCATGATCTTCGGCGTGGGCGCGGTGGTGGCTATGCTGTCGATTACCGCCGGGGCCCAGCAGGAGATGATGAGCTACATCGACCTGCTGGGCGTCAACAACATCATCATTGAAGCCAAGGAGGCGGTGGACCGCAACGAGCTGCAGGCCCGGCGCGCCACTTCTCCGGGGTTGACTTTCCGGGATTTCCGGGCCATCTCCGAGAACGTGCAAGGACTGGATGCCCTCACCC
>CAZIRH010000404.1:0-4565 GCA_964541065.1 uncultured Solibacteraceae bacterium | reverse complement strand
TCACGGGAGGCGTGGGCAAACAGCAGGATGCGACTGCCCGGACCGCAACAGCGCACCGCCTCCTCCACCGCCCCCGGAAACGAGGCCGCCACGCTGACCACGTCGGCGCCGCGCCCGCCGGTCAGGGCCGCCACTCTGGGCTGGAGGCCCCCCTCGCGCGGGTCCCAGGCCGCGTCCGCTCCCACGCGAAGCGCCAGCGTCCTGCGCCGCTCGAGGGGCTCGCTGGCCACCACCCTGGCGCCGGCGCGCCGCACCAGCATGGTGAACAGCAGCCCGATAGGCCCCTGCCCCAGGATGAGGGCCACCTGGTACGGCTGCGGATCCACCAGCGCCACCGCCTTCAGGCAGGTGTTCACCGGTTCGATCAGGCAGGCGCGATCGTAGTCCACGCCCTGGGGAATCTTCTCGACGCCCCGTTTCACGATCCAGTCCAACACCCGGACGTACTCGGCGAAACCGCCGCCCGCCGGCTCGTAGCCTGCCGTGACGCCGACCCTCTTGTACGTCGCGCACTGCGCGTACAGCTTGCGCCGGCAGTAGAAGCAGTCCAGGCAGGGCACATGGTGGAACACCACCACCCGGTCGCCAACCTTGAAACCGTCCACTCCCTCTCCCAGAACCGCCACCTCGCCCGCCGTCTCGTGCCCGAAGATCCTGGGCGGCTGTAGAAGGTTGTGTTCGATCTTCTTCAGATCGGTGTGGCAGATCCCGCAGGCCTCCACCCGCACCAGCAGCTCGCCCGCCCCGATGACCGGCACCGGCACCCTCTCCACCGACAACCGGCTGTGGCCGATGTAGACGGCCGCCCGCATCTGCTCCGGGATCTCAGAGCTCAAAGCTGCACTCCGCCAGAAAATCCCCCAGCACTTGCGCCGCCCGGCGCGAACGCCCCGCCCACCTCAGCAGCTCCGGCAGCCTGATCCACGGACGGGCCAGCACCGCCCGCAGAATCCGCATCCGGCTGAGGCGCCCATCCTGGGTCCGCGCGGCGTTGAAATCCAGGTCGAAGCTCTCGCCCGCCCGGTCCAGCACCACGCGCACGCAGAAGAACGGCACGCCCAGACGGCCGGACTCAGCCGCCACTGCCGCCGCTTCCATGTCCACGGCCGCGGCTCCCGTCCGCCGCAGCCGGTTCTTCTCCTCCGCCTTCCCGGCGACCGCATCCACGGTGAGGAGGCCGCCGCAGCGGCACCCCCGCCGGGCAACGACGTTTCCGGCAGTATAGCTCACCGTCTCACCCGCCGCTTGGACCTCGCCTGCCACCAGGATCTCGCCGGGCGCGAGCTCGGGGTCGAGCGCCCCGCACCAGCCGGCGCTCACCACCGCGTCCACTCTCTCGCGCCCGCAGGCCGTCGCCACCGCCGCGGCAGCGCGCGCGCGGCCGAGGCCGTTCGCCACCATCAGCACCCGCTGCCCGCCCAGCTCCCCGCGCGCCGCGTACTCCAGCGGCCAGTCCAGCCGCTCCAGCCGACGGCAATGCCGGGCCACGCCCGCCAGCTCGCGCCTGTCGGAAGCCACCAGCAGAATGGTCTTCACTCAGCAGTACCCGTTGGCCCGGAACCACTCGACCGCCCGCGCCAGCGCACGCTCGAGCGGTTGCGGCGTGAACCCCAGCTCGCGGACCGCCTTGTCGCAGGAGACGAACATCTTCTTCCGCGCCATGCGCACCGCATCCAGCGGCACTTTGGGCTCGCCGCCCGCCAGCCGCGCCCACAGCGTGGTGACCGCGCCGGCCGCCAGCGCCACCCCGTACGGGATCCGGCGCTCGGGCGCCTTGACGCCGCTCACTTCCTCGAGCTTCCCGAAGACTTCCCGCAGCGTCATGTTCTCGCGGCCCAGGATGTAGCGCTCACCCGGCTGGCCGCGCTCGCACGCCAGCAGGTGACCCGCCGCCACGTCCCGGACATCCACCAGGTTCACTCCCGTGTCAATGTAGGCCGGCATGGCCCCGCGCGCGAAATCCAGGATGATCTTGCCGGTCGGCGTCGGCTTGAAGTCGTGGTCGCCCACCGGCGCGGTCGGGTTGACGATCACCACGGGGAAGCCGCCGCGGGCGGACTCCAGCGCGACCTGTTCGGCCAGGAACTTCGACCGCTTGTAGGCGCCCACCATCTCCGGGAAGCTCACCGGCGTGCGCTCGTCGCCCACGCCGCTCTGCGGGATCCCGATACAACCCACCGTACTCGTGTAGACGACGCGCTCGACGCCCTCCTGGCGGGCCGCTTCCAGCAGGTTGCGCGTGCCGTCCACGTTCGAGCGGTACAGCTCCCGCGCATCGCGCGCCCACAGCCGGTAGTCCGCAGCCACGTGGTACACCACCGCGCAGCCGGCCACCGCGCGCCGGAGCGACTCGGGATCGCGCAGGTCGCCGGCGACGACCTCGACCTCCAGTTCCCGCACCCGGCTCGCCGCACGGACCAGCGCGCGCACGCGCTGCCCGCGCTCAAGCAGCATGCGGGCCACATGCCAGCCCACGAAACCGCTTGCGCCCGTCACCAGCGTGGGTTTCACCGCAGTCACCGCACGGCCCAGCGCAGCAGCTTCCAGTTGTCGCCGCGCCGGGCGTTGATCCCCAGCGCCGCCGAGGGCTCATAGCCGCAGTGCATCATGCAGTGCTCGCAGCGCAGGTCGTTCCCCGGCCCGTAGCTCGACCACGGCGTCCGGCTCATCAGCTCCTCGAACGTCGCGCAGTGGGCGTCTGCGATCAGGTAGCAGGGCGACCGCCAGCCCTGCACGTTGTACGTGGGAGTGCCCCAGGGCGTGCAGGGCAGTTCCCGCTCGCCCTTCAGAAACTCCAGATAGACCGGCGTGCAGTTCAGCTTGAACCGGCCGCTCAGCCGCTCCGCCCCCTGGAACTTCGCGTGGATGTCTTCGCGGGTCAGGAACAGTTCCTGCTCGTTCACCGCCGAGTAGCCGTAGCCTGGCGAGAGCATGTGGCCGTCCAGCTCGAATGGTTCGAGGTACTCGAACAGCGCCTCGATCTCCCGCAGGTCGGTCTCCTTGTAGACCGTGGTGTTGGTGCTCACTTGGAAGCCCGCGGCCTTGGCGGCGCGAATGGCTTCCACAGCTTCGCGGAACACGCCTTCTCTACCCACCGCCCGGTCGTGGGTCTCCTCCAGGCCGTCCAGGTGGATGTTCCAGAACAGGCGCCGGTGCGGCCGGTACCCGGCCAGGTGCTTGCGCACCAGCGTCCCGTTGGTGCACAGGTAGATGTGCCGGCCGCGCCGCAGGGTCTCCTCCACCAACTGCGGCAACTCGGGATAGAGCAGCGGCTCGCCGCCGCAGATCGAGACGACCGGAGCGCCGCATTCCTCGACCGCGCCCAGGCCCTGACCCAGAGTGAGCCTCTCGGTGATCGTGGACCCGTACTCCCGGATGCGGCCGCAGCCCGCACAGCTCAGGTTGCAGGCGTGCAGCGGCTCCAGCATCAGCACGAGTGGAAAGCGCTTCCTCGTCAGCTTGTGCTTCAGGACATGCCCCGCCAGCCCGGCGGTCATCGACAGCGGAAACCTCATGTCCCGCTATCCTCCATGCCACCCTTCGCCTTCAAGTAGCAGCCCAGGGCGAGCAGCGGAAACGAGTGCCGGTAGAGGTGATAAGTCAGGTAGAACACTTTCGGGAATCCTGTGCCCGTCGCCAGCTCCTCGTCCCAGGAGCCGTCCAGGGCCTGCCGCTCCAGCAGGTATTCGAGGCCTTTCTCGACGCTCAGGCTGCTCGCATCCCCGGCCGCCAGCAGGCCCAGCACGGCCCAGGCCGTCTGCGAAGCGGTGCTCGGCGCGCGAACAAAGCAGCCCTCGTCGTAGCTGGCGCAGCTCTCGCCCCAGCCGCCGTCGGCGTTCTGAATGGACCGCACCCACTCCGCGGCGCGCAGCATGTGCGCCTCGTGGGGATCCTCTCCGGCCGCCCGCAACCCGCGCAGCGCCAGGAAGGTGCCGTAGACGTAGTCCACGCCCCAGCGCCCGTACCAGCTTCCGTCGGCCTCCTGGGTCCGGCGGAGGTATTCGACGCCGCGGCGCACTCCCGACGATTGCGGATCACAGCCCGCGCGGCACAGGGCTTCGAGCACCCGCCCGGTGATGTCCGGGCACGTCGGATCGAGCATGGCATTGTGATCGGCGAACGGCATGTAACTGAGCGGCGTCCAATCGTTGTCCACGTCGAAGGCCGCCCAGCCGCCGTCCCTCGATTGCATGTCCCGCAGCCAGCGCACGGCCCGCCGCTCGGCGGCCTGCTGCGCCCCGCGATTCGGGCTGCGCGCGTGCCGCAG
Organism: uncultured Solibacteraceae bacterium; assembly: GCA_964541065.1. Lineage (GTDB taxonomy): Bacteria > Acidobacteriota > Terriglobia > Bryobacterales > Bryobacteraceae > VFZS01. Next base: position 298 of record CAZIRH010000404.1, on the reverse strand, counting down.
GCCCAGCAGCACCATGGCCGTGTCGTCGATGTCGGGGTAGAACTCGTTGGCGAACTCGAAGTACCAGCCGGATGGCTCCGTGCGCGGCCGCTTCACCGACCAGTCGCCCTGCCGCCGCACCTCCTTGGCCAGCAGCCAGTCCGCCGTCTTCTCCAGAGCGCCCTCCGGCGCGGCGCCGGCCTCGCCCAGTGCGAAGGCGGCAATGGCGGTGTCCCAGTCCGGCTAGAAGCAGGGCTGGAAGAACAAGCGCTCCCCGTCGTCCACCATCAGGTGGTCGAACTGCCGCTGCGCTTCCACG
>CAZIRH010000403.1:0-4572 GCA_964541065.1 uncultured Solibacteraceae bacterium | reverse complement strand
TGCCCTGAGTGCAACGAAGGGGCGGGCTCTGCGCCACCAGGAACGTCCGGGTTAGAGGGCTGGGCGCGCAGTCGCCCGAGAGAAGTGCCTGGGAAATGCAGGGATCCGCTGCTGCGCAGAGAAGAGGCGCCCCACAAACAGAGGAGAGGCAGGGACCATGTTGCAGAGACTGGCTATGACTGGCGGCGAGGCTTTCACGCTCTCAGGGTCGCTATCGGTCATCACTGCCGCGGCGATCCTGGTGACGTGCTGGCTGGCGGGGCAAGGATGGGCTCGCGCCGGGGAAACGCTGTACAATGGCGTTCAACTGCCGCAGCTCTGGCCGCCGCACCGTGACTCCCTGAATCTGGAGGCGCCGGCGCCGCCTCCGTATCTCATTTCCCCGCCGGAGGTCATCCCGATTGACGTTGGGCGCCAGTTGTTCGTGGACGACTTTCTCATCGAGCGCACGACGCTCAAGCGGACGTTCCACGCTGCCCACCATCACCCGGCCAGCCCCGTTCTTAAGCCGGACCAGCCCTGGGAGCAAGAAGGGGCGAGCCCGGTAGCAATGGTGTTCAGCGACGGCGTGTGGTACGACCCGCAAGAGCGCCTCTTCAAGATGTGGTACATGGGCGGCTACACCCGCTCAACGTGCTACGCGACGTCGCGCGACGGCATCCGCTGGGAGAAGCCCGTGCTCGACGTGCAAGCGGGGACGAATGTCGTCCACACCAGCGGGCGTGACTCCAGCACGGTGTGGCTGGACCTGGAAGAGAAGGATCCGCAGCGGCGCTATAAGTTGTTCGTCTACACCAGGCAGGTCAACAGCGAACAGCAGGCGATCACCATCTCGTTCTCAGGAGACGGCGTCCACTGGAAAGATGTCGCGAGCAGCGGGCCGACGGGTGACCGCACCACCGTCTTCTACAACCCGTTCCGCAAGGTGTGGGTCTATAGCCTGCGCGAGTATTTCTCTCCGCCCGACGGGGTCGGGCGCTGCTGCCGGTACTGGGAGCATCCGGATGTGATCGCGGGCGCAAAGTGGAACGAGGGCGAGCCGGCGCTGTGGGTGGGCGCGGATAAGCTGGACCCCCGACGCGCCGACCTCAACGTTGCGCCCGAGCTGTACAACCTCGACTGCGTCGCCTACGAGAGCATCATCCTCGGGTTATTCAGCATCTGGCGCGGGCAGCCGACCGACCGCGCCAAGCCCAACGAGGTGTGCCTTGGTTTCAGCCGCGACGGATTCCACTGGGATCGTCCCGACCGCCGCGCTTTCATGCCCGTCTCAGAGCACTACGGCGACTGGAATTGGGCCAATGTGCAGTCCGCGGGCGGCTGCTGCCTGGTCGTGGGCGACGAACTCTACTTCTACGTCAGCGGAAGAGCGGGCGTTCCCGGGTCGAAAGCCTCTGGCGTATGCACTACGGGCCTCGCTGTGCTGCGCCGCGACGGCTTTGCCTCCATGGATGCCGGGAAAGCTGCAGGCACGCTCACCACCCGGCCCCTCCGCTTCTCGGGTAAGCATCTGTTCGTTAACGCGGACGCCGACGGCGGCGAGCTGCGCGTGGCGGTTCTCGGTGAGAACGGGAAACCGATACCTGGTTTCTCCCAGGCTGACTGCGTCACCATACGCGCCGACAAGACGCTGCAAGCGGTGCAGTGGAAAGGCGCGAAAGACCTCTCTGCACTGGCCGGAAAGTCGGTCCGGTTCCGCTTCCACCTGAAGAATGCGAGCCTCTATGCATTCTGGGTCAGCCCCGATGCATCCGGCGCCAGCCACGGATATGTGGCCGCGGGCGGCCCGGGCCTCACGGGGCCGACTGACACGGTCGGCGAGGCCGCTTACCGCCGCTAGCGCGCCGGCCGCCGGCAGCGGGACGCCCTTCGGCAAGCTCAGGGAGAGGCCAGGAGCGTGCGGATCAGCAGGGATCACTGCACTCTCACAACCACCGGGCAAGACTGGCGCTGGCAGGCGATGGACCGGGGAAGTGCGTAATCCGTACCGTTCGCAGGTGAGTGGTGCGACCTGGCGCACTACCCGTTGACCGGGGAGGCCAAGGCGGCCGACCTCGCTTGGGCTTTGATGCGCTTCAGCACGCTGAACTTCCTGGCGCCGGTGGGGCGCCAGAGATTAGGAGGAGAAGAGACTGAGATGACACTGCGAATGCTTCTGCTATCGCTTCTGCTGGGAGCGGCCACTAGTGTGGGCTGCGCACAGGTAGCGACGGGACCGGGCGCTGCGCCGGCAGCCGCCGAGATCTCGCTCCCCGCCCCCTCGCTGACGGGAAAGGTCTCCGTCGAAGAGGCTCTCGCCAAGCGGCGCTCGGTCCGCTCCTTTACGCAGCAAGACCTCAGCCTGCAGCAGGTCGGGCAGCTCGCGTGGGCCGCGCAAGGGATCACCGGTGAGCGGGGGCAACGAACCGCGCCTTCGGCCAAGGCCGTTTACCCGCTTCAGCTCTACCTGGTCAAGAGTGACGGCGTCTTCCGTTACGTGCCCGAAGGTCACAAGCTGGTGAAGCTGTCGGGCAGCGATGTTCGCGCCGAACTCAGCACTCAGTCCTCGGTGCGCGAGGCGCCGTTGGACTTTGTGATCGTCAGCGATTCTGCGAAGGCGCGCGCCAGCTTCGGCGAGCGCGCCGAGCGCTTCACGTCAATCGAAGCCGGCCACGTCGCCCAGAATATCCATTTGCAGGCGGTTGCCCTCGGCCTGGGCTCGGTCTCGGTCGGTGGGTACAAGGAGAACGACGTGACAAAGGCGCTTGGGCTGGCGGCGCACGAGACCACGCTCTACGTCATCCCGGTGGGCTATCCAAGACCGAGATGAAGGGCCGAGTGCGCGTGCAGGGGCTCGACCACGTTGCCCTTAGCTTGGCAGGTTGAGACGACGGGAGACAGGATGCCGTGACCGACGCTCTTGAGCGATTGAGGAACGGGGTGGTGCTGGCGGAACTGGGCGGCCACGGGGACGGGCCTTACTGTGCCAAGCATGGCGCGGGCTCGGCGCTGGTGGTGATGGGCACCTACATCGTGGACGCCAGCGACTCTGCGCCTTACCCTCCGGCATTCGTTTTCAAGCCAGGCAGGAGTAGTTACGCAGACTACCTCCGCAAGCATGTCCCCGCGGCCAGGGAGAGTGGCGCCGCGGTAGGAGTGAGCGTCGTCAGCGTGGATCTGGATGACACCATTGACTTCCTGCGCGCCGCCGAGGACGCGGGGGCGGACTACGTTTCTCTCTGCCTCCACTCGGCGATGGACATGTTCGTCAGTGTTGGCCTCAGTTCCGCGCTGCTGTGGCGGGAGAACTGGCCTCGGCTCCGGCAGCACCTTACGGCCTGCCTCCAGGCTGTGCGCACCCCCTTGATTGCCAAGATTGGGGTCAGCAAGATGCCTGACGACGAGCAAGCAGTGGGCGAGATGGCCGCAGTGGGCGTCCGCCTGGTCCATGCCAACTTTGGCGAGGTCGCCACAGACAGAGGCCGGGACTTCATCCAGCGCCTGAAGAGACACGGCGTGTTTCTGGTGGCGGGCGGCGGCATTAATAGTGTTGGCGATGCGCGGCGGGCGATGGCGGCTGGCGCAGATGCGGTAGCCGTGGGGACAGCGGCCATGCACGATGCCGCTTTCTGCGGTCGGCTCCAGGCAGCCCTGCGTGGCAGCCCGCAAGCCTCTTGAAGTCGGTCGTGCGCCGGTTTCTGTCCTGCGCTGGCGCATCGTGCTGGCCCGTACCATGTGGCATTCCGCAGCCGACGATCTTTGGCTTCACTGGCTAGGCCCCCTTCGGGGGCCGCCGTGTCCCTAGGCCCAAAGGCCGGGATGGCGGCCCAAAAGGCCTAGCCAGCGGTCGCCAGAGGCGACCTAGCCACTGGTGGAGGAAAACATCCTGGCATGGTTCGGCGTCGCTCACCACAAGTCGAAACTGCGGAGATGTGGACGAGGTCGCGGATTTCGACGCCAGGGCGTTTTGCTCGAGGAAGTGTGCTCCCATCGAAACGGCTCCTGGTCTGATGCCTGAGGTCATGCATCGCGGCGAGGGCCGGAGCGGACCTGCAAGCGCCGCAGACGCGGGGGCTGTGAACCCACAGGGGTGGGTGAGCCCGCCGGAGGCGGGCAAGCCGGCAATACCGCGGGCAGCCCCAGCGGTAGGGGCGCACAGCTGTGCGCCCCTACTTCTGCCTGGGCACCAGGTTCATGCCGCACTTGGGGCACTTGCCGGGCTTGTCGGAGGTTACCTGCGGGTGCATCGGGCAGGTATAGACGGTCGCCGCCGCCGTCGGCGCGGTATTCGCGCTTGACCGGCCGCTGCCGGGGCCGGAGCTTGCCGACCTGTGGCACCCCGCGACCCATATGATTGCGATCAACAGCACCGCGATGACGACCGTCAACAGCATCTTCTTCACCGTTTTCTGCTCCTTTCGATTTATTCGGGAATCGTCCGCGCCCGGCCCGCGCCCGCGACGATACTGCGCGCGTAGGGGCGGGGCGGAGTTTACCCCTTCGACAGGCTCAGGGCAGGCTCTGAGCAAAGCCGAAGGGTCCCCGCCCGCGGGCCGGTCGGGAGACCGGCCCCTACCGCGGCGCGGTAAGGTT
>CAZIRH010000402.1:0-4580 GCA_964541065.1 uncultured Solibacteraceae bacterium | reverse complement strand
TGGCCGGCGCCGACGTGCTCGCCATCCTCGAGCACGTCCTGCCGGCCCGCTTCGGTGGCGGTCCCCTGGACTATCAACTGGTCGAAGAGGACGCGCCTGATCAGGCGCGCGTGGTCTTGCGCGTCAGCCGGCGGGTGGCGCTGCCTTCTCCCGAGGCCGTCAGAGACTGCTTCCTCGCCGAGCTGCGGCGACTCGAGAGCGGCACGACGGTGCTGCGCATCTGGCGCGGCGCCGCGGCGGTCGAAGTCCTGCATGAAGACCCGCTGGTGACGCGCACCGGCAAGGTGCTGCCCCTGCACCTGCTGGGCGCGGGAGGGAGGTCCCCCGGTGCGGCGTAGGCGAGTGCTGGCCAGTCTGGCCGCCGTCGTTCTGGCTGGCTGCGGCAAGCAGCGCCGCCAGCGCCACAGACTGCGGGTCGGGCTCATCCCGCGGTTCACGCTGGCCCCCCTGTATCTGGCTGACGAACTTGGATTCTTCCGAGAGGCCGGCCTGGAGGTGGAATTCCGCCAGGTTCAGGGCACGGTTCAGATGCTGCCACCCCTGGTTGGCGGCGGGCTTGAGGTGAGCTTCAACATGGCCTCCGCGGGGTTGGTCAACGCGGTGCTGAAGGGCGCCCGGCTGAGGATTGTGGCCAGCCGCGAGGTGGCTGTCCCGGGATGCGGCACGGGCGGGGCCATCTTTGCCCACCGCCGGGCTTTCCCGCAGGGCCTGCGCGATCTGCGGCAGCTTAAGGGCAAGCGCGTGGCTATCGGGGAGCCGGCCGGTCTGACGGCCTTCTTCTTGGACCAGATCCTGGGATCGGCCGGAATGAGCACCCATGACGTCGAGGTGGTCGCAATGCGTCGCCAGGAAGCCGCCGCGGCGCTGATAGGGGGCAAACTCGACGCCATCTCGGCGGCCGATTTCGACAAGGACCTGGACTTGGTCTCCGCCGACGTGATCCGCAGCGTCACCCTTGCTGATGTGCTGCCCAACTGTCAGTACAGCTTTGTGCTCTTTGGGCCGGCGCTGCTGGATGGGGATCCGGAAATCGGCACCCGCTTCCTGGAGGCCTACCTGCGCGGGGTCAGGGAATTCCGCTCCGGCACGACGCCCCGCGCGCTGGAGTCACTGGCCCTGGCCTCCCACACCAGTCCCGCGCAGGCCCGCGCGGCTTGTCGCGACTTCGTCACGGCGGACGGAAGGGTCGATCTGTCCAGCATTCAGCGGTTCGTGGATTGGGCAGCCAAGAGGGGCTTCACTCCCCAGGCGGTGGACGCTTCCCAACTCATCGAGACACGCTTCATAGAGGCGGCGCTGCACCGGCTGGCTCGGCGCACTGGTTCACAAAGATGAGAGGACGGTTCTCGGGCCCTTGGGTTCCTGTGATCTGGCTGGCCTGCGCGGTTCCCGTGACAGCGCAAACCACCGGCATGATTGAAGGCACGGTGCGCGATCCTTCCGGCGCCGTCGTGACGGGAGTCTCACTGCGCGTCACCGAGACCGCCACTTCTGCCGCCCGCGCGGTGACGTCAGACTCCAGCGGCTATTACCAGGCGCTGCGCCTCCCGCCCGGAACTTATGAGGTGGCGGTTTCGCACCCCGGCTTCCGCGGCCAGGCGCGCCAGGGCATCGACCTGGGCGCCGGCTCGACGGCGCGTGTGGACTTCACTCTGCAACTGGGGGAGGCGCGCGACCGGGTGGTGGTGGTGGCGGACGCTGCTCCGGTGAACGTGAACGGGGCCGCCTGGGGCGGCTCGGTCAGGCGGCAGGAACTCGAGTCGCTGCCGCTCAATGGTCGGGACGTGTTCGAGCTTTCCAGCCAGGAGCCCGAGGTCAACCTGGTGCGCACCGCTTTGCGGGACGTGCTCCGCGGGCCGGGACTCAAGTTCGCGGCGAAAGGAGCACGCCCCAACCAGAACAGCTTCCTGCTGGACGGGATTCAGATCAACGACTCATCGTCCTCGGTGGCCGCCAGCGCCTCGGGCAGTGCCCTCGGCATCGAGGGTATCCGGGAAGTCCGCGTCGTCACCAGCCCGTTCAGCGCGGAGTACGGCCGGGCGGCCGGCGTCGTATTCACCGCCGTCTCCAAGTCCGGCTCGAACGAGTTTCATGGCAGTTTGTATGAGTTCCTGCGCCGCAGCGCGCTGGACGCCCGGAACTTCTTCGACAATCCCGCCGAGCCGATGCCGCCCCTGCGCCGCCACCAGTTCGGCGGCCTGCTGAGTGGACCGGTACGGCGGAACAAGCTGTTCTTTCTGGCCAACTACGAGGCCATCCGGGAGACCCTCACCCAGACCGTTCGCCCCGGCGTGCCGACTCCCCAGGCGCGCCAGGGCGTGCTGCCCGGTCCCGGCGACGGCACGCGCACCGTGGCCGTCTCGCCCGCCATCCGGCCCTACCTGGACCTGTATCCTCTGCCCAATGGCCGCGATTTCGGCGGCGGCACCGCCGAGTTCGTCAACCAGTCCGTGCGCGAGACGCGCGAGGACTATCTGGCCGGGAAGCTGGATCTGCTGGCGTCGCCCACCCTGCGACTGGCGGCGCGCTACACCTTCGATGACGGCAGCCAGGAGGTCCCCGATGCGTTACGCATCTGGCGGTTCTCCACCACGACCCGCCACCAGTTCCTGCACTTCGAGGCGCCGCACTTGGTGTCCTCCCGCACCATTCACACCGTTCGCGCCGGCTTCAGCCGCACTCGCAACGGCGAGTTCAGCCAGACCCGCACCGATATCCCGGCATCCTTGTCCTTTGTGCCAGGCCAGCCCCTGGGATCGATGCTGGTGACAGGCCTGGCCGACTTCGGAGGCAACGGCGCCACCATGCGGCCACGCCAGAATGTCCTCAACGACTTCCAGTTCAACGACGATTTGATCCAGTCCCGGGGCCGGCACACCATCCGGATGGGAGGCGCCTTCGATCGCCTGCGCTACAATCAGGCATCTGAGTTCGCCGCTATCGGCCAGTATACATTCACCTCGCTGGCGGCGTTCATGGAGGCCCGGCCGCGCTCCGGCTTCCTGATGCTGCCCGGTTCGGACGGGCGCCGCGGCTGGAGGCAGAATCAGTTATTTGCTTACGTCCAGGAAGAATTCCGCGCGGGTCCCCGGCTGAGTGTCAGTCTGGGTCTGCGCTATGAGTCCGCTTCCACCCCGAGCGAGGCGAACGGAAAGGTGGCGACGCTGCGCGATCCCGCGCGCGACGCGGCGGTCACGCTCGGCGGGCCGGTCTATCGGAACCCTTCGGCCGGGAACTTCGCTCCGCGCGCCTCCCTGGCTGTGGACCCCTTTGGCTCCGGCCGGACCGTACTGCGCGCTGGGGCCGGGGCTTTCTTCGACCTGATCGGTTCTCGCGAGCTGCTGGTGGCGGGAAACCGCATGCCGCCCTTCTACAGCCGCCCGCTCGTAACCCGCCCATCCTTTCCGGATCTGCTGGCCGCCGCCCGCAGTTCCGCCGCGCCCAGCACCATCGACACGCTCGACTACTATCTTGAGCAGCCCTACGTGGCGCAGTTCCAATTGAGCCTCGAGCGCCAGTTGGGTTCAACCACGGTCGCCCGCGTGGGCTACACGGGCACGCGCGGCGCTCACCTGATTGGCTTCATCGGGAACGTCAACACCACCCGCCCGCAGTTCCTCCCCGGCGGCAGGGTCTTCTTCCCGGCCGACCACCCCAGAATCAATCCTGCCCTCTCCGACATCTCCTTGCGGCGCAGCCAGTTCAACTCCTTCTACCACGGCCTCTGGGTGGGGCTCGAACGCCGCTGGCGCGGTAACCTCGCTCTGCACTGGAACTACACCTGGAGCAAATGCATCGACGAAACCTCCAGCTCCATGACCACCGACTACGACAATACTGACAACATGCCGACGGTTTTCAACTACCGGCAGAACCGGGGACCCGCCAGTTTCGATCTGCGGCACGTCTTCAGCGCCACCCTGTCCTACCGGCTCCCTTCGTGGCGCGCCAGCGCGGCCGGGCGCCTGCTCGGGGGTTGGGAGCTTCACGCCCTCACCAAGCTCCAGACGGGGTATCCCTTTGCGCCCTCGGTAGGCTTTGACCGCGCGCGGCTCTTGCCCAGCCGGGCCGACCTGGGACAGCGTCCGGACTTCATCGGCAAGCCGGGTGACCGCATCATCCTGGGTGACCCCGCGCGGTACTTCGACCCGCTGGCCTTCGGCCTCCCAGAGGCCGGCTTCCTGGGCAACTTGGGACGCGGAACGCTCATCGGCCCGGGCTTGTTTGCCCTGAACGCCAGCCTGCACAAGTCCCTCTGGCAGACCGAACGTCACAGCCTCCGCTTGCGCCTGGAGACGTTCAACCTCACCAACCACCCCAACTTCAAGACCCCTTCCGGCCTGGCCCTGTTCGACAGCACCCTCGCCCGCCTGGGCACCGCCGGCCGTATCACCGAAACCAGCACCACCTCCCGGCAGGTGCAGTTGGCACTCAAATGGGTCTTCTAGGCATACTCGGCCACTATGCGCGGCTGACCTCAGGGCTCCACGCTCTGGTGCGCGCCCCGCGCATCACCGACCCGGACGGCATGATCCGCCACCAACTGGAGAACCGGGAGCGGCACTTTCTGGAGTTGGCCC
>CAZIRH010000401.1:0-4580 GCA_964541065.1 uncultured Solibacteraceae bacterium | reverse complement strand
TCAAATCGAAGAAGAGGCCGGCCCCGGCGCGCAGGACGGTGCGGCTGGAACCGAACGGATCCCAGGCCAGCGACAGGCGGGGGGCGAAGTTGCGGGCCGCGGGATTGCGATACAGCGGCGCGCCGAGGGTGACCGCCTGATCGCGCACGGGATCGCGCAGCGTGGCGATCTTGCCGTTCACTTCGCTGGGCGTGGCAGCGTACTCGTAGCGCACGCCCAGGCCCAGGCTGAGCCCGGCGCTGGCGCGGAATTCGTCCTGAAAGTAGCCGAAGAACTGACTCTGCCGCCAGCCGCGGCTGGAGTCGGAGCCGGGCAGCATCACGTCGCCGGAGCGGGGGAGGGCTTGGAGGAATTCCGTCAGGGAGTTGAATATGTAGAAGCCGCCAGCGCTGAAATCGGCGACCTGGTTGAACTGAAGGCGATCGAAGGCCCCGCCCAGCCGGAGCGTATGCCGGCCGCGAGCGTGCACCAGATCGTCGTTGAACTGAAAATCGTTGAGGATGTGCCGGCGCGGCCGCTGGCGGACGATCCCAGCGCCGAATTCGGCCAAGCCGGGCACGGAGAAGCCTCCCAGCGGCTGCCCCGGAACGAAGGACAGGGATGCGGGAATGTCCGCGCGGGTCTGGGCGAGCTCCTCGTTGCGCGTGCGGCTGAAGGCGGCGCGGAAGGTATGGATGGTGTGCGGAGAAACCAGGTGCTGCGCCTCGGTGTGGAAGAACTGGTAGCGGCTGTCGTCGAAGAAGCGCCAGATGCGTAGCGGATCGGGCGCGCCGCCGCCGGCGTCGTCGAAGGTGTAGCGCCCGGCCAAGCGCAGCGCCGGGCTGAGCAGCAGGTCCAGTTTCCCGGCGGCGTAGTCCTCGCGGGTGTCGCGCACCGATTCGTTGACCGACTCGGCGGTGCCGTCGCTGAAGTCCCGTCCGTTGGGCAGCGGGTAGAGATCCAGGTAAGGCCGGATGAGCGGGGAGACGGTCACCGTGCGAACGCCCCCCGGAGCGGGCAGGAGGCCGCGGCGGGCTTCCGCGGTGGGTACGGCGGGGCGGACGGTCTGGGTGAAGGTCTCGCGAACGCCCTCGTAGTTGGCCAGGAAGAACAGCCTGTTGTGAAGCACCGGGCCGCTGAGCAGGCCACCGCAGTGGTTGCGCCGCAGGGGTGGCGCCCTCCGGCCGGGGTCGTCGAAGAAGTTCCTGGCATCCAAAGCGTTGTTGCGCAGGTACTCGTACAGACTACCGTGGAACTCGTTGGAGCCGGACTTGGAGACGGCGGTGAAGACCGCCCCGGCGGCGCGGCCGTACTCGGCGCTGAAGGGGCTGGTAAGGACCCGCACCTCGCGGATACCCTCGAGGCCGAGCTGGCTGCCGGAGGCGCTGGCGGCCCCCGAGGAAGAGGCGTCGTTGATCTGGATCCCGTCCAGCAGGAAGCTGTTCTGGTTGGGCCGCGCTCCCTTGACGGAGACCTTCGCGCCCGGACCGTAAGTGACCTTGCGATCCGCGATGCGCACCAGGTTCACCTGGGCCTGCTGCCCGGACAGCTCGAAGAGGTTGCGGCCATCCAGCGGCAGAGACTCAAGTTCGTCCTGGCGAACGGCGCCGCCCCAGCCGGCCGGGCTGAAGCTGACCGGGGAGGTGTCGGCAACCACCACGATCTGGTCGCGCGCTTCGCCCAGTTGCAGGGTGAAATCCACGCGCGCGGTGGCGCCCGCCTCCAACTCGATGCCGCGGCGCACCTGGTTGCGGAAACCCTGGTGGGTCACCGAAACCTCGTAAGCGCCAGGAGGGAGGCGGAGAGCCTGGTAGCGGCCGGCGCTGTCGGCGGTGAGGCGTCGGGTGGCCAAGGTCTTGACCTCGGTGACGGTCACGGAGGCGCGGGCCACGAAGGCGCCGGACGGGTCGCGTACGGCGCCCTCGAGGGCGCCGGTGGTCTGCGCCACCGCCGGGGCGAGAAGGGCGGTCAACAGAAACAGGCTACGTGTGAGCATTCTGGACCTTCCAGGGAATCAGCCGGCGTTCCAGGCGCTGGAGTGCGTAGTGCAGCGACGCTCCCAGCGCGCCGGAAACGAAAACGGCCACGTAGAGCCGCTCGGTGGCAAAGGTCTGCCAGGAGAGCCAAATCATGCTGCCCAGGCCGTCAGAGGAACTGACCAGTTCGACCGAGATGGCCATGACCAGGGCGCGCCCGAGCGCTAGGCGCAACCCGGTGAAGATCTCGGGCAGGCAGGCCGGCAGGTAGACCTCGCGAAAGAGGGCCAGCTTGCCGGCGCCGTAGTTGACGGCCATCTCGACGTAGCCGGGTTGGATGTTGCGGACCGCATCCTGCGTGTAGATCACAGTGAAAATGAAGCTGCCCAGGGCGACGAGTCCGATGCGGGAGGCATCGCCGACGCCCAGCAGCAGCAGCAGCATGGGGAACAGGCTCAACTTGGGCGTAGCGTAAAGGGCCGAGATGAGCGGCTCGAGGGAGCGGCGCAAGGGGCTCCAGGCGCCGACCAGCAGTCCCAGGCCCAGCCCCAGGGCCGAGCCCACCAGGAACCCGACGGCGGTTCGGGTAAAGGTGGCGTGCAGGTGGCGGAACAATTCGCCGCTGCCCATGAGCTGGCCGAAGGTAATCACCAGCGTGGTGGGGGCCGGGAAGAACAGCGCGTCGAGCACGCCGGCCGTAGTCAGTACCTGCCAGAACACCAGCAAAGAGATAGGAAGCCACAACGGAAGTACCAGTTTCCTCATGATAGTCAACGGCGCTGCCGGCTGAGCCGGCGGCCAGCCTCCTCCACGAAGCGCGAATCGATGAGCCGCGCCGCCTCGACCGCCTGCGGGACGTAGCCGTTCTTGAACGCCCAGTCCACGAAGCGCTGCACGCTCGGCAAGTCAATCCTTCCGTCCACCGAGATACCCTCGCGGCAGGCGGCGCGCGCGGCGACCGGTTCGGTACGGGCAGCCCGGGCCAGTTCATCCATGGCCCGCGGGTTCTTCCCGGCCCGGTAGGCCAGCACGCCGCGCAGGTAAGCCCACAGGAAACTCACGCCAGTCTCCGGATCTCTGCCCAGGAGCGAAGGGCCGAAGAGGATGAAGCTGTATTGGTAGTTGGGCAGAACCTCGGCCAGGGTGATGCTGCGCACCACGTTGCCGGAGGCGCGATCCAGGTCCATGTCCATAAGGGTCCCGGCCAGGGCGTCGATCTTGCCGGCGGTGACGGCTGCGGCCGCCTCGGGGTAGCGCATGACAACCGGGCGGATGTCGGCCCTGGTCATACCCGCCGAGGCCAGGAGCTGGTCCAGGTGGAAGCCGGAGATACCGACGAGGCCGGGAACGGCCACCCGCTTGCCCTTCAGCGCGCGCAGATCCTGCAAACCGCCGGGGAACGACTTGCGGTGACCGAAGATGGCGCCGCCGGTGGTGCAGCCGGGGACGGCGATGTCGCGGCCGGCGACGATCCTGGGGCGGGCTCCTTTGAGTACGGCGTTGATGAAGCCTGGGGACACCATGCCGAAGGTGGCCTCGAGCTGGCCGCCCGCCAGAGCGGGGAACAACTGAAGGGACTCAGAGAAGGGGTGCATCTCGACTTCGAGATGGGCTTCCCGAAAGAACCCCAGCTCGTCGGCCAGATACAGCGGGGCCAGGCTGTAGCGCGGAAGCAAGCCCACCCGCAGCTTCCGCGGCTGGCGGGCCGTCTTCCCGCAGCCAACCAGAGCGGCGGCGGCCAGGCAGGACAGCAACCGTCTACGATGCATCGCTGGTCCTCCCTGCCGTGCCCAGCAGGTGCAGAGGCAATATCTTACCGGTGCGCGTGGGTACCGGGTCCTCGTGGACCACCTCGAGGGCGGCGGCGGAGCGCCAGGTGCGCGACGCTCCGGCGCCGCCCTGAAACCGGCGCAGCTCACCGAGGAAGCAGTCCCGGACCGCCTCCAGAGAGGTCAGGGGCACGCGCCGGCTGACGCGGAGAATGGTGCGAGCCTGGTGGGCGCCGTCCTGCTCGACCACTTGGTAGTCCGTGGGGCAGCCGCCGAAGCGCGTCGGCAGCACCTCTTCCAGGATATGGAGGACATCGGAGCCCACCAGAGTCACGCCCTGTCCGGTGAGTTTGCCGTAGCTGAAGATGTCGCGGATCTGCGTGGTGAAGCCGGCGCGGCTGAAGGTACAGTCGCAGGTAGCCTTGTCGAGAACCCCGGCGTCGTCCATCTCGACGTTGATGAGCACCAAGCCCGCGGACGGCAAGAGGGTGGTGAACAGCAGCGAGTCCACCTCGATGCCCGACAGTGGCGCGACGCGGCGATAGCTGATCACCGCCACCGAGTCGTGGAAGAGGTGTCCGCGGTTGCCGGCCGTCATTTGCCGGCAAGACCAAGCGACGGGTCCTATCTCGCTGATCGGGTAGCGCGGGTACACCTCGGCCCCGGCGGCCTCGATGACCCGGCGCTTGGCGTCGGTCAGGGCCTCGCCGGCCACCCAAAAAGTGGTACCGCGGATGTCCAGCCCCTGCTCGGCGGCGGCCACGGCCACGCGGACCGCCGGGCTGGTGTGGCAGCTCAGGACGCAGGGAGGGCCTTCCCGCCTGCGCTGGGCGATCCAGCGGGCGTCGGCACAGTC
>CAZIRH010000400.1:0-4587 GCA_964541065.1 uncultured Solibacteraceae bacterium | reverse complement strand
CGTGGTGCTCGAAGCGCCGGCCGCGCATACGGCCGGGCTGGAGCGCCCGCGCGGCCTCCCGCAACCTTCCCGGCTCGATTCCGAAAACCCGCGCCACGGCCAGGCCGGCCAGCACGTTCATCACCCCGGGCCACCCCGTGAGCGCAATCTCGAAATCCACGCCCCCCACGCGGAACCGCGCCCCTTCGGCGGTGTACTCGACCTGCTCGGCGCGCACGTCGGCGCTCTCCGAGAGACCGAAGGTCACCACCGGGCCCGCATGGATCGCGCGGAAGGCGGCCACGCGCTCGTCGTCGGCGTTCAGCACCGCCACCGCGCCGGCGGGCAGCGCCTCGATCAGTTCGCGCTTGGCCCGCGCAACCTCCTCGAGCGAGCCGAAGAACCCCGCGTGCGCGTGCCCCACGTTGAGCACCACGCCGACATCGGGCCGCGCCAGCCCCGCCAGGCGCCGGATCTCCCCGGGGTGATTCATGCCGATCTCGATGACCGCCACGTGCGCCTGCGCCGGCAGCCGCAGGAGCGACAGCGGCACCCCCACGTGGTTGTTCAGGTTGCCCTCGCTCTTGCCCACCGGCATGGCCACGGCCAGCAGGGCGGCCGCCACGTCCTTGGTGGTGGTCTTACCCGCGCTGCCCGTGATGGCCACCAGCTTCCCGCCCCACTGCGCGCGGGCCCAGGCGGCCAGCCGTTGCAGGGCTTCCAGGGTGTGCGGCACCGGCAGCGTGAGCCCCGTGGTCTGAACCGCCCGCTCGACCACCGCCGCCACCGCGCCCCGGACGAAGGCCTCCGCCAGGTAGTCGTGCCCGTCGTGATTCGGGCCCGGCAGCGCGAAGAACAGCTCACCGCTCGCGAGGCTGCGCGAGTCCACGCTCCAGCCCGCCACCGGCCGCGGCGGTGGCGCCGCCGCCGCGGCCATGGCCTGCGCGACTTGGCTCAAAGTGAAGGTCATGCTCCGGCCCGCCCGTAACCGAACCCGCGCAGCACCTGGCGCGCCACTTCCCGGTCGTCGAAAGCGATCCTGCGTTCGCGAAGAACCTGGTAGTTCTCGTGCCCCTTGCCCGCTATGATCACGATATCGCCGGAGGCCGCCTCGGCGATAGCCCGGCGGATGGCCGCCTGGCGGTCCGGCTCGACCACGTGCGGCGTGTCGCGGCGGCGCACGCCCACCAGCGCGTCGTTGATGATGGCCAGCGGATCCTCCGAGCGCGGATTGTCCGAGGTCAGCACCACGAAGTCGCTCAGCTCGGCCGCCGCCTCGCCCATCAGCGGTCGCTTGGTTCGGTCGCGGTCGCCTCCGCATCCGAACAGCGTGATCACCCGCCGGGGATTCAGCGCGCGCGCCACGCCGATGACGTTCCGGAGCGCGTCGTCGGTGTGCGCGTAGTCCACCACCACCAGGAAGGGCTGCCCTTCCTCGACTTTCTCGAAGCGCCCCGGCACGCTGCGGCAGGCCGCGATCCCGCGGGCCACGACCTCCGGCTCGACGCCGCAGCTCAGCGCCGCGCACCACGCCGCCAGGATGTTGTACACGTTCATGCGCCCGGGCAGCGGCGACGCCACCGGGATGCGCTCCCCGCCCCGGCCAATCTCAAAGCGCAGGCCCTCGAAACGCGCCACCACGTTCGCCGCCAGCGCCGCCGCGCCGGCCTCGAGCCCGTACCACAGGATCTCCGCGCCCGTACGGATGCTCCGCCCCCGCGGATCGTCGTGGTTGAGCACGGCGAAGCGCGGCGGCTCGCTGCCCGCCCCTTCGAACAGCCGCTGCTTGGCGGCGAAGTAGTTTTCCATGTCGGCGTGGAAGTCCAGGTGGTCGCGCGTCAGGTTGGTGAATACGGCCGTGTGAAACCGCATGTTCCACACGCGACCCAAGGCCAGGGCGTGCGAGGAGACCTCCATGCTCGCGTGGGTGCCGCCAGCCTGCTCCAGCGCACCCAGCAAGCCGAACAGGTCCAGCGATTCCGGCGTGGTGTTCACCGCCGGCAGGACCAGGCCTGCCAGCCGATACTCGACCGTGCCCACCAGCAAAGTGGTGTGCCCGGCTGCGCGGAAGACCGAGTCCAGCAGGTGCGCCGTAGTGGTCTTGCCGTTGGTGCCCGTGATCCCCACCACGGTGAGACGTTCGTCCGGGCGGCAGTAGAAGTTGCGCGCGGCCACCGCCAGGGCCTGCCGGCCATGGCCGACTTCGATCCACCGCTCGCGGAGCGCTTCCGGCGCCGGCGACTCGCTCACCACGGCGATGGCGCCGCGTCCCAGGGCCTCGGCGGCGAACGCCCGCCCGTCCGCGTTCTGGCCGGGAAAGGCGAAGAACAGGAAACCCCGGCCGGTTTTACGGGAGTCGTAAGCCAGGTTTTCGACGGGCGCCTGCGCCAATGCCTGCGGCAGGCTGCCCCTCAGCGGCGCCCTCTCCAGTACCTGGCGAACGGTCATAAGGCTCACCGGAACTCGACGCGCACCTTCTGCCCGGGCGCGAGCGGGCTGCCGCCCGCGGGGGTCTGCGCGCGGGCGATGCCGCTGCCCAACACCTCCACGGGCACGCCCCAGGCGAAAGATTCCTCCAGCACCGCACGGAGAGTCATGCCGGCGAAGCTGGGCGCCCTCAAACCTCTGGCCAAGACCGGAAGCTCCGGAGAAGCGGCTGGAGCGGAGGGAGCAACGGGGGCGGGCGGGGCGGGCAGCGGCGGCACCGCGGCTGCCTCGACCGGCGCCGGCGCAGCCGGCAGGTCGGCCGGCGGAGTGCTCAGCTCGGCGATGGCCAGGTCGTCGGCCACGACGCGTTCCCGGGCGGGTTCCGGCAGCGGCTCGGGCAGATCCTTGGGCACGTCCATCAGCAGCAGGGCTTCGGTGGCTACGGTGCGGAACACCGGCGCCGCCACCACACTGCCGTACTCCTTCACCCCGTTCAGCGTGACGGCCACCACCACCGCAGGATTGGTCACGGGCGCAAACCCGACAAACGAGGCGTTGTAGCGGCCCGTGTAGCGCCGCGTCACCGGATCGTAGATCTGGGCGGTCCCGGTCTTGCCGCCGGAGCTGTAGCCGTCCAAGCGCGCCTTCTTGCCGGTGCCCCGGAGCACGACGCCCTCCATCATCTGCCGCATCAGGATGGCGGTGTCGGGCTTCAACACGCGCTGCGGAGGCGGCGCCGGCTCCGCTACCGGCTTCTCCCCGGGCCGCTGGCGCCGCAGAATCAGGCGCGGCTTCACCAGCAGGCCGCCGTTGGCGATCACCGCGCAGGCCTGGGCCAGTTGCAGCGTGGTGGTGCTGATCTCGTGGCCCATGGCCACCGACGCGATCGAGGTCGCGCTCCAGTGCTTCAAGTCGCGCACCGTGCCGGACGACTCCGCCGGCAGTCTGAGACCCGTGCGCTGGCCGAAACCCAAACGCCGCACGTATTCCAGCAGCCGCCGGTCGCCCACCCGCAACCCGACCCTGATGGCGCCGATGTTGGAGGAGTGCGCCAGCACGTCGCTCACGGGCAGGACGCCGTAGCCGTGCTTGGCCTCGTGAATCACCCGCCCGTACAGGCTCATGCGCCCGTTGCCGCAGTCGACCCGGCTGTCGGGGCGCAGATCGGTCGCGTCCAGCGCCGCGGCCACGGTCACTATCTTGAACACCGACCCGGGTTCGAAAGGCACCGAGAAGGCATGGTTGAAGCGGATGTGCTCGGGCTCGTCCGGACGGGGCGCCACGTTGGGGTCGAAGGTCGGGAAGCTGGCCATGGCCAGCACCTCGCCGGTGCCCGGTTTCAACACCACGATGCTGCCCGTCCGGGCGTGGTGGACCTGCGCGGCCGCCCTCAGCTCGCGCTCGGCCACGAACTGGATGCTGGCGTCCAGCGCCAGCGTGATGTTGACGCCGTGTTCCACCGGGCGCAGCACCTGCGAGTCGATTTCCCGCTCCTTGACGTCCCGGAGCACCTCGACCTCGCCCGGCTGGCCGGCCAGCTCGCGCTCCAGGGCCTGCTCCAGCCCCAGATTGCCCTTGCCGTCCCCGTCCACGGCGCCGACCACGTGGGAGGCCAGGATCCCGTTGGGAAAGTAGCGCTGGAGCTCCCCCGTGAGCTGAATCCATTTGAAGTGATCGGCCAGGCTGCGGATGCGTTGGCTCTCCGCCGGGCTGAGTCTCCGCTTCACCCACAGGAAGCCGCGGCGGCTCTCCACCGGCTTGTGGCAGGCAGGACAACGAAGCTGTTGGCGAATCCGCTCCGCCAGCTCGCCGCCATCCAGGCCCAGCGCTCCGCCGAGAATCTCGGCCGCCATGCCTTCCACCGGCAGGTGCCGCGGGTTGACCGAGACCGAATCCAGCAACAGGCTCTTGGCCAGCAGCCGGCTCTGCCGGTCGAAGATGGCGCCCCGCTGCGCCGGGATCGAGCGGCGCGCATGCTGCTGCTTGCGGGCCTCCTCTGCGAGCGCCCGGTGGCAGACCACCTGCCAGTGGATCAGCCGCCAGAAGATGGCGAACACCCACAAGAGGGCCAGCCCGGTCAGCACGAACAGGCGCCGGGTCATGGTCTTGGGGTGGAATGGCGCTTCCATCTCCCGCCCTCCGCCGGGAAGCCGCGGGCTTACTTGGTGGGAACGTTCAGAG
>CAZIRH010000399.1:0-4593 GCA_964541065.1 uncultured Solibacteraceae bacterium | reverse complement strand
CCGGCACGGTAGGCGAAGCCGAAGCGCGGGGAGAACAGCTTCTTGCTGACGGTGAAGCCCGCGTTTCGCGGAACGTTGCCTAAGCCGCCCAGTGAAACGATGTTGGTGTACGGATTCCACTGCTCGATGCCCCGCTCGCCGCGGTTGATCAGCGGGTAGTACTCGTAGCGCAGGCCCAGGTTCAGGGTGAGGCGCCGGGTCACCTGCCAGCGGTCGCGGAAGTACCACGACAACTGCCACTCGCGGGTCTGCATCAGGAAGTACTGAATCGACTTGGAGTAGCTGGTCACCAGCCCGAGCAGCGCGGTGGCGTACTGGTTCAGCACACGACCGGTTTGGCCCGTAACCATCGTCGGCCCGCTCCCGAAGCTGATGGCACCGCGCGGATTGCCCACCTCCGGCTGCCAGTGGTTCATCTCCAGACGCCGCGGGTCGAAACCCCAGCGGAATTCGTGGGAGCCGTGGATCTTGCTGAAGTTGACCGGCGCCGTGTAAGTGCGCTCGCGGCGGGACACCGGCACCCAGGTATCGCCGTTGCCCCAACTGGTGAAACCGGTGTCGAAGTACGGGACACCGCTGTAGCGCATGTCGCTGGCGTACTGCTTGCCGCCATTGGTGCCCGGGATCTTGAACACGTCCAGACCCCAGTTCTTGCCCCCGTCCGGTCCCAGAACGTCCTGGTTGTGGTGCTGGTAACCGAAGACCGCATCCATCATGAAGGTGGGCGAGAACGTGTAAGTGAGACCGAAGGCCGGCATGTTGAGGCGCACGTCGCCAATACCCGAGGTGCCAAGCGAGGGACCGACTAACTCACCGAAGATGTACTTGCCCTTCACGGGCGCGCCCATGCGGCTGAGCTTGCCCCACACCACCATCTTGGAGGAGGGGACCCAGTTCGACTTGATGTCATAGTTGTTGCGATTGAACTGCATGGTGCCGGAGGCCCCGAAGTTGCCGCTCAGGTTGTTGGGGATATCGGTGGGTGAAGGTTGGTTGGGCAAGGGCGCCATGTTCTGGATGGTGTCGAAAATCGGGCTGATGCGGTTGCGCGGGATCTGGTTGTTGGGGAACGCCGTGCGCGTCCTCGGGTCGGTACCCACTATGGTGGCCGGGTCGTAGACCACCGAGAAGGCGGCCCCGCACACGGTGCAGCCGGGCCACTTGCTGAAATCGCCGACGCGGAACTCGGCCGGCGGCACCGAGTAGTTGCCCGAGAACCCCTGCCGCTGCACGGTCCGCTCGAAGCTGAAGAAGTAAAACAGCTTGTCCTTCTTGATGGGACCGCCGACCGTGCCGCCGAACTGGTTGAAGATGCTTTTCGGTTTCACGAAGGTCGCGGCCCTGTAGTAGGGTTGCGCCAGCAGGTGCTGGTTGTCGTGGAACCAGAAGCCCGAGCCGTGGATTTCGTTGGTGCCTGACTTGGTGACGACGGTCATGGCGGCGCCGCCCGCCATGCCCTGCTCGGCATCCATGGATCCGGTGGTGATGTTGACGGTCTCGATGCTCTCGACCGGCTGGACGTAGGCGGCGTGGTGCGGCAGCCAGATGAAGATGTTCACCGCGCCATCGGTCAGCGTGTTGTTCATGTTCCGCGCCGTGCCGTTGACCGTGGTGGTCAGGGAGCGCGCCGGCGTATCCACCATGGCGTTCTGAAACTCCATCGGCGCGGTGCCCGGAATGAAGGCCAGTAGGCTCTGGTAGTTGCGGTAGCTAGGCAAGGGCAGGTTGGTCATGGCCTGCCCAGTGATCTCGTGGCGCACGTCGGACTTGTCGGCCTGAAGCATGGTCGCGGCGGCCTGCACGGTGACCTGTTCGGTCAGCGCGCCCACCTCCAGCCGCAGATCCAGGCGGGCCACCGTGTTGATGGTGACGGTGACGTCGGTCCTGGTCAGCGTCTTGAAGCCGGAGGCCGCGACTTTCAGGTCGTAGCTCCCGGCCAGGGCGCTGAGCAAGGCATAGCGGCCGGCTTCGTCGGAGGTGGTCTCGCGCGACGCGCCGGTCGCCTTGTTGGTAATGGTAACGGTCGCTTTCGGCACCACCGCGTCGGTGGCATCCGTTACGGTGCCCACAAGCGAGCCGTAGAGGACCTGAGCGGCGGCCGGAGCAGCGAGCAAGGCCAGCAGGAACAGCGTGGCCACCAAGGCCAGCAGCCGTCTAGACATACGGATACCTCCTTCAAGACACTTCATCTCAAACCCCCCAAAATTTGGCGGAGACTCCTATCTGTCTCTCCGTCTGCTGTTTATACCCCCCTGCCGGCCCTCGTGTCAAGACCCCCGGCAGGACGGGGTGCGCGACATGAAAGGGGCTTCCAGGCGGGTTCTGCTGGAAAGATGCCAGAAGCCGAGCGTACAGCCACGCTCGGCAGAAGTGGCGCGGGCACTCTTGCCTGCCGCCTCGACACTTCCGCTTGCGGACCCGGCAGGCTGAAGAAGGCGTGAAAAAATCCTGGGGACACGCCTGCGCTCATCCCCAGGTGACTGGTTTGACGCGCCCAGCCCGGAGTGTCCCCGGATTTTTTCACGCCTTCTGAAGCCCGCGCCACTGGGGCGCTGACGCTGGAAGTCAACCAGGTCGTCACCACCGCGCTGTTCCGTGCCCCGGGGCTGGAGGGGTGCACAAACCAGGAATTCAGCGTGGCGGGAATCGAGGTGCACTCGACGCCCGAGCCGGAGGCGGCGGCCCTGGCAGCCCTTGGGCTGGCGCTGCCAGCGACGAAAGGTCTGTGGGGGAAGCTGTCGCGGCGGGGGTAGCCCCGCGGCGCCGAGACCGTTCCCCCAAAGGCGGCGAGCGGCTGGCGTATGATGAAGTGCCATGACGTCATGGCGCGGCTGCGCCGCAAGGCAAAAGGCAAAGGGCAAAAGGCAAAAAGACCAGAAGAGGCCGTTCTTCGGGAGTCTTCGCGGCCGGACAAGATTCCGTGCGTTAGCAGTATAACGTCGTGGCACTGGAACGATGGCGGATCCATACGAGGCGGTTCCCTACCCGAGCGCTCCGTTCACCCAGGCGCACGCGGACCGTCTGGCGGTGCTGGCCACCCTGTTCGGCATGACGCCGGCGCCGCTCAAGCGCTGCCGCGTGCTGGAGCTGGCTTGCGGCGACGGCGGCAATCTCATCCCCATGGCCTTCGGCTTGCCCGCGAGCGAATTCGTGGGTATCGACCGGGCTGCTGGCGCGATCCGCAAGGGGCAGGCGCTCGCCGGAGCGCTGGGGCTGGCCAACATCCGGCTGGAGGCGCTCGATCTGGCCGGGGCGCTGCCCGAACTGGGACAGTTCGACTACCTCATCTGCCACGGCCTGTATTCGTGGGTTCCGCCTCCGGTGCAAGACCGGATTCTGTCTATCGCCAAAGCTCACCTGGCCCCGCAGGGAGTGGCCTACGTGAGCTACAACACGTTGCCCGGCGGCCACCTGCGCCTGGCGCTGCGCGAGATGATGCTGTTCCACGTCCGAGATGTGGAGGAGCCCGGGGAGCGGATTGCGCAGGCGCAGGCGTTGCTGAAGTGGCTGGCCGCCGCGCAAGCCGAGTCCGACCCGTACGGGGCGTTCCTGAAGGGGGAAATGGCGCGCTCGCTCGAGCGCCGGGGCCAGTTCCTCTACCACGACGAGCTGGCGGAAACGTACGCGCCGCTGTACTTTCATGAGTTCATCGGTCACGCCGCCCGGCACGGCCTCCAGTACCTGGCGGAAGCCAGCTTGATTGAACTCGAACCCCGCGAGTTTCCCAAGGAGGCGCTCGAGAGGCTGGAGGAGCTTTCCGGCGAGCCGATCCTCAGGGAGCAGTATCTGGACTTCCTACGCTGCCGCAGGTTCCGGCGGACGCTGCTGTGCCACGAGGGTGTCTGCCTGAACCGGGCGCCCCGACCCCAGCGCGTGAGCGGCCTGTACGCGGCGTCGCAGGCGGTGGCCGGATCGACCGGCCCCGGGGAGACGGAGGAGTTCCGAGGCCCGCACGGGGCGGCCATGAAAACGGCCCACCCGATGGCGAAGGCCGCCCTTCACTGCCTCGCCGAGACGTGGCCTCAGGCGCTTGGATTCGGCGAGCTGCTGGGCAGAGTCCGGGAGCGCGCCAGCTTGGCGGCCCGCCCGGAGGATGAGGCGGCGCTGGCGGAGATCCTCTACTGGGCGTGTGCGGCCGGCCTGGTGGAACTGCACTCGCACGCGCCGTGTTGCGTCCCACGGGCCGGCGAGCGCCCCACCGCCAGCCCGCTGGCGCGCCTGCAAGTACAACACGGCGAGCGCGTCACCACCTTGCGCCACGCCGAGGTCTCGATCGAGGGGCCGCTCGAACGGCAGCTCCTGCTATTGCTGGACGGCACTCGGGACCGGGCAGCGTTGCTCGGGGAGCTGAGGGAGTTTGCAAAGGGGAGCGGCGGAAGGCACAAGGCAAGAGGCAAAAGGCAAAAGGCCGAGGCCAGGCCCATGGTCGTCGATGCGGAGGCCCTGGAGCGGGCGCTTGAAAAGCTGGCCCGGCTGGCCCTGCTCAAGGCGTAGCGGCCTGCTTCGCAAGCTCGCAGACGATGGGAACGGTTGCGGCCGACAGGCTTTCAGCCTGTCGCTGGAGTTTCTACATTTGCTGAGAAGATTGAAGCC
>CAZIRH010000398.1:0-4595 GCA_964541065.1 uncultured Solibacteraceae bacterium | reverse complement strand
TGGGCGCTCCCAACAGCAGCGCCATGTTCACCGCTCCCAGAATGTGGCAGGCCATATCGCCGAGCGGTCCACAGCCGAAGTCAAAGAACCCGCGCCAGTTGAAGGGTAGATAGAACCCGTACCTCTCCCTGCGGAAGCCGCCGCCACCGGGGGCAGCCTCGCCTCCGGGGCCAGGACCGCCCGCGGCAGTCCCGCCCCCGGCAGGCGCGCCGTAGTCCGGCCCGCCGGAAGTGTAGGGGCGCATGCTGGCAATGCCCAGCCAGGCGTCCCAGTCCAGCGTGGAGGGAACCGGCTCCTCCTTCGGCGTCTCCGACATGCCCTGCGGCCACATCGGACGACTGGTCCAGGCGTGCACTTCGGTCACCTGGCCGATTTCCCCCGACCAAATGATCTCGGCGGCCACGCGCGCTCCGTCGTTGGAGTAGCCCTGGTTGCCCATCTGCGTGGCTACCTGGTATTTGTCGGCCGCTTCGGTCAACTGGCGCGCTTCCCAAACCGTGCGCGTCAGCGGCTTCTCGACGAAGACGTGCTTGCCGCGTTCCATCGACCACATCGCCGCAGCCCCGTGCATGTGGTCGGGAGCCGCGATGATCACGGCGTCGATGTTCCTGGCTTCCTTGTCGAGCATCCTGCGGAAGTCTCGGTACTTGGGCGCCTTTTCAAAGCGTTTGTAGGTGGCTTCGGCGCGCTTGTCATCGGGATCGGCAAATGCCACCATGTTCTCGCTCGCGCAGCCATCGATGTCCACAGCCCCGCGGCCGCCGGCCCCAATGACGGCGATATTCAGTTTCTCGTTCGGCGACTTGTAGCCCAGCGTCTTCAGCGCTGGGATACTGCCGAATCCGCCGGCCGGAACCGCGCCGGCCAGAAGAGTGCCATAAAAGAAATGTCGTCTGGTGAAACCGCTATCCATGTCTTGAAGCACCTCTCAGCCAGGATCGCCATCTTGGCTTCCTGGCGCACTATGAGTATACATCCCACCGCCTGCGGCGGGGCCGCTTTGGTGCCTGGATTCCGCCGGGAGCCACTCCTCGAGGAGTGGCTCCCCGGCCAGCGGACGGCCGCCCTGTCCGACGTGACCTCGCTCACCCCGTTCTGCTGCTTCCTCCAGCCCGACCCGCCAGCCTGATCCCTGGGTCCGCCGGACCCATTCGAAGTTCAGTACTCGAGTCGCAGGGCGAACTGTAGAATCCGCGGATCGCCCGCCGAGGTGATCCTCATGAAGTTGCTGCTGGTTACGGTGCTGCTGGGATTGCTGAGGTTCACGTTGTTGAACAGGTTGAAGGCTTCAAAACGGAACTGCCATCTCAGACGCTCGCCCATCGGGAAATCCTTATGGAGCCCGAAGTCCGTATTGAACGAGCGGGGACCGCGGAAGGTGTTGCGTCCGAGAGTGCCGTAGGTGCCTAGCTCGTTGACTTTGAATGCCGCCTTGTTCAGGTACTGCACCGCCACTGCGCCGTGGTCACGGTTGCCCGCGAGGTACGGATCACCAATCATGTCGGCGCGCTGGCCGCCCTGTCCGGTGCGGGCGTTGTCCTGCCCGCTGAGCACCGTGAAGGGAAAGCCGCTACGCCAGGCGACAATCGAGGTCATCGACCAGCCGCCCATCAGGAACTGCGCGGGCCGGCTCTGAAACTTGACCGGCAACTCCCAGACCCCGGAGAGGTTGAACACGTGGCTAAGGTCGAAGTCGGCCGGGCCGCGGTCAAATCGCTGGTTGCGCGGGTCGGTAACGCTGGTCGCGTTGCCCTTGTTGCCGGAGCCCTGGTTGTTATCGATGGTCTTGGCAAAGGTGTAGTTGGCCAGCACTGTGAAGCCCTGGCTGAAGCGCTTCTCGCCGGTCAACTGCATCGCGTGGTAGGCGGACAACCCCGCCGGCTCGACCATCACCATGGAGGAGTAGTTCGGGTAGAGCGGACGGCGTTGATTGGTGGTAGCCGTGGTCGCCTTTGCATCCGGCGAGGGGGCATTGAAGTCCCGGCCGCTCACCAGGGCCGTGCCCTTGGAGCCGGCGTAAGAGGCCCTCCCGACCCACCCCGCGCCGAGTTGCCGCTCCAGAGTAAGATTCCACGACTGGATGTACGGGTTGCGCAGATCTGGGGCGTACAGGAAGGCCGCCATCGGAAGCACGAACTTGGCATCTTTTCCGGGGTTCAGTGCCTCCGTGCCGACTGCATCGAAGCCGACCACGCGGAACGGATTCCCGCCAGGGAAACTCCCATACGGGTTCGCCAGAGTGTCGTTGGGTCCTTCATACAAATCGACCAGCGTTCCGAAAGGCGCCTGGGTGGCCGCGCTGTTCGTTTGCAGCGTGTTGAGCCGGTCATAGAAGATTCCGTAACCCACGCGGAGACTCGTTTTCCCATCACCGGTGAAGTCATAGGCCAGACCGATGCGGGGACCGAAGTTGCTCCACGTGGCCGGATATCCACCGTCCGGAATGCCCGGATCGCCGGGATACAGAATGCCCGGAGGCGCATTGACGAACCGCGTGGATTTGCCGTTATACCCGCCCCATACGGCGAGCCTGCCCAGCGTATCCGTATTGGGTAAGAATGGCTCCCAGCGAACCCCAAGGTTCAACGTGAGCCGCCGGCTGAGCTTCATCGAGTCGTTCCCAAACAAGCTCACTATGGTGAAGCGCGTGGTCTTGAACTCACCCACCCCTTGCAGCAGGTGTTCCAGCTTGCCGACCAGGAAATCCGCCACGTCATAGCCCGTGTAGCCGGCGGTGTTCTGCCAGCGGAATTGGCCCTGCCCCCGGTAGTTGTTCACCACGTCCCCCAGGGCCCAGTGGTATTCGCCGCCAAACGCTATGCTATGCCGTCCCCTCGTCCACCGGGTGGTATTACCCGCCTGGTACTCCTTGCGGAAAAAGTTATTAGTGTCACCGGTATCGATGGTGCTGATGGTATTGAAGGTCATGTGGTACTGGTAATACTTGTCCACGGTGATCTTCACGCCCAGATCCGGCCAGCCCTTGTCCGGATATACATGCGACGCCGGGCCATCGGTCGTGTTGTAGCTGAAAATGGTCTGATTCAGCAGGGTCGGAGAAACAATCCACTGAGCGTTGCCCACGTAGCTGCTGTTGTGCCAGTCGCGGATCCAGGTGTTCTCACTGTAGTTCTGTGGGTTCAAGCTGCCCGGTTGATGGGCCCGGGACCAGTATCCTCGGCCGGAGAGCCGGAACTTCGAGCCGACTTGCTGGTCAACCTTGGCTAGGTACTGATTGTCATCGTAGTTCGACACGTAGGTGTTTGTCACCGACCGGCCTTGCAGCGGTGGCGGAATATGATTGTCGATGAAGGACTTCGAGCCTGCGAAAAACAGCGAGGGCGGCACCTGGTTGTTGGGGAAGACCCCGCCGCCGAAGGGGTTTGCCAGGGCGCGGCTCAACTCGGAGAAATCGCCCGCACGTTCCTTCGCGGTCAGCACATTGACGAACTGGGAGGTGGGGCGCTGGCGCACGCGGGTACCCTGGTAGGACGCGAAGAAGAAGGTCTTGTCGCGGCCGTTGTAAATTCCCGGCAGGAAGACCGGCCCGCCGCCTGTCAGGCCGAACTGATTCCGCTTCAGGCCGTCATCCTGCTTTTGATCCGGGCGGCCGGGCTTGGCCGGCGCGAAGAAGTTGGCGGCGTTGAGGTTGTTGTTGCGGAGATACCAGAACGCCGTGCCGTGCAAGTCGTTGGTGCCGGACTTGGTGACCGCGTTGACGATGCCGCCCGACTGGCGGCCGAACTCCGCGCTGAAATTGTTGGTCTGGACGCTGAACTCCTGAAGCGCATCCGGGTTCGGCATGGGGTTCGGGGCGTTGTTGTAGTGATCGTTGTTCTGGCCACCGTCCAGGACATAATTCGTGGAGTTGCCGCGGTTCCCGCTCACGGACACCGCCGGCGAGCCCGGATACGTGGTTCCTGAGGTCACCCCTGTGCCCTGGTAAAGTGAAACACCAGCCACCAGCCGCATAAGCTGCACCGGGTCGCGGCCGTTCAGAGGCAGGTTTTCCACGCGCCTCTGGTCTACCACCGTGCGCAGCGTGGCGTCTTCGGTGTTAACGGTCACCACGCTGGCCTGGACCTCGACGGATTCGGTAAGCTGGCCGACCTGCATGGTGACGTCCACCCGGGAGATTTCGTTGACCTGTAGCTGGATGCCTGTCGCCTCGAAACGCTTGAAACCCGGCGCCTCCGCCGTCAACCGGTAGACGCCCACAGGCAGGTTTCGGATGGTGTAGGTTCCAAGCTGATTGGTGGTACCGGCGTAGGATGCATTCGTTCCCACGTTCTGGACCGTGATTTTCACCGCGGGAATCACCGCTCCCGTGCTGTCCGTTATGACACCCGCGATGGAGCCGGTAGTCTCCTGCCCATAAACCGAGACGGACAGGCCGACCAACAGACACGCCATCCAAAGGGGCGTCCCGAGACTGCGCATCCGCGCCGCGAGCCCGCCTGGCGTCGCCACGCGGCGCGTCGCAGGTCTCCGATTCGATTTCGGTTCACTCGCAGACATCGTCTCCTCCCTCTCGCTGGCAGGGACCGGCCGAATCTCGACGGCGGTCGCCGTCCTCGGGAGGAACCTGCCGCCAC
>CAZIRH010000397.1:0-4598 GCA_964541065.1 uncultured Solibacteraceae bacterium | reverse complement strand
CCTGTTAGTCGCGGGCGCACTCCACCCGGATGCCCAACCGCTCCAACTGCCGGACCAGGACGGCGCGGCCCACCGGATGAGATTCCACCAGCAACACGCCCAGTCCAGGCAAGGCCCCGCACTCCGCCTCATCCGGCTCCCTGGTGCACCATCCGAACCGCGCGGTGAACTGGAAGACCGACCCGCGCCCGGGCTCGCTCACGACCCTGATCTCGCCGCCCATCATTTCGACCAGGCGCTTGGAGATGGCCAGCCCTAGCCCCGTTCCCCCGTACCGGCGCGTGGTGGATGCATCGGCCTGGGTGAATGGTCGAAATAACTGACTACGGACTTCCGCGGGGATGCCGATGCCCGTGTCCGAGACCTCGAAGCGCAGCCGGGCGGCGCCCGCGTTGACTTCCTCGGCCAAAAT
Organism: uncultured Solibacteraceae bacterium; assembly: GCA_964541065.1. Classification (GTDB taxonomy): domain Bacteria; phylum Acidobacteriota; class Terriglobia; order Bryobacterales; family Bryobacteraceae; genus VFZS01. The sequence continues at coordinate 4,186 of CAZIRH010000397.1, read as the reverse complement.
CCGCACCAGTATGTCACCACGCTCGGTGAATTTGACCGCGTTGCTCAACAGGTTCAAGAGGATCTGCCGCAGCCGTCCCGGGTCCCCGGAGACGCGGCCGGGAACTCCGGGCTCGAGGAGGCAGCCCAGTTCCAGCCCCTTCCGGTGGGCAAGCTCAGCCAGCAGCTCGACGGTCTCCTCCAGCACCGCGCCAGGATCGAACTCGACCACCTCCATCTGGAGCCTGCCGGCCTCGACCTTCGAGAAGTCCAGGATGTCGTTGATGAGAGCCAACAGGGCTTCGCCCGAGCTGCGAATGGTTTCCGCGTAGTCGCGTTGCTGCGCCGTCAGGTCGGTGTCCAGCAGCAACCCGGTCATGCCGATGACCCCGTTCAGCGGCGTCCGGATCTCGTGGCTCATGGCGGCCAGAAACTCGCTCTTGACACGCGTGGCTTGTTCGGCCACCGCCTTGGCCCGGGAAACCTCCTGGAGCGCCTCGGCCAGGTCCGCGGCGTAACGCTGCTGCGCGGCCATCGCGGTTTCCAGGTCGGCGGCGTAGCGCGTGAGCTGCTCCTCGGCGCGCTGGCGCTGTGTGATGTCGGTGACGAAGCCCTCCAGGGCCACCAGCTCGCCCTCGGGGGTGAACACTCCCCGGCCCTTGTTCCACACCCACTTCTGTTCCCCAGCCGGCGTGGTGATCCGGTGGACCACCTCAAACGGCTTCCGCAGGGACACCGCACGCTGCACCTGCTCCCGCACCGGCTCCTGCTCGTCGGGCAGGATCAGCCTGGGGTCCGAGATGGTGGCCTTGCCCAGCAGGTCGGCGGGCTCGTATCCCGTCAGGTCGAAACAACCCTCGCTGATGAAGACCAGGGTCCAGTCACGGTCACTTTGACACCGGTAGGCCATGCCGGGCAGGTTGCTCATCAGAGTGACCAGAGCCCGCTGGCTTTCGCGGAGAGCCTCCTCGGCGCGCTTCCGCTCGGTGATGTCCTCAGAGATGCCGACCAGACAGAGGGGCTTGCCGTGGTCGTCGTACACCGGCACTTTGACGGTGTGCAGGATGCGCCGGCCCAGCGTGAGGCTGTCGATAGGCTCTTCCGGAGTATCGACCACCGTGCCGCAGGCGAACGTCTCCAGGTCCTTTTGGCGGAAGAAGTCCGCCTGTTCGGCGGGGAAGAAGTCGTGGTCGGTCTTCCCCAGCACCTGCTCGGCCGGCAGGCCCAGCAGCGTGGCGTTGGCCCGGTTCCACAAGATGAAGCGCCCGTCGGGGGCGCTCTTGGCAAACACTGCGACCGGCAGGTGGTTGATCAAGGTCTCTAGCAGGCTGTCGCGCACCGAGCCTGCTTGAGGCGCCGCGGCGCCACTGGCCGCCAACGCCCCGAGAGCCAGTCCTAAGGCGTCTCGGTCGCTCACGCTGTGCGCCCCCTTCGATCTTCTCGGCGTTTGCGGCCCGGACGTTTAGACTCTGCGACGGGAAAAGGTGACCCGCCGCTCAGAAATCGAGCGAAGACCTGAGACACGCCCTGTGCTAGGCTGCCAAAAGGCCGCCTCGATGCTCGCGCGCTTCTCAAGAAAGCTGCGCCTGACGCTGGAGATGATCCGGTTCGAGCACTCCCTGTTCGCGCTGCCGCTGGCGGCCACAGCCGCATTGCAGGTCGGAGCGGGGCGCCCGCGCAGTTTCACGGGGCCGGCGGAAGTGAGTGGCGGTCTATCGGCGACGCCGGCTAATCACAGCCAAGCCGGCAAGCCCCAGTCCCAGCAGCAGAAAGGTGCCCGGCTCCGGTATCGCGGTTTCGGCTACAAAAGCGAGCGTGTGCAGGTCATCGACGGTCGGCAGAGTATATAGCACGCTCGCTGTCGAGAGATCCGCTACCACGATGTTCCTGGGCCCGGTTTCGCTTGCGGTGTCGATGCCGTAGTATAGGCCCGAAACGGGGTGGAACTTCCCGTGGTGGGCTGTTGTCTCGATGCTGTCAACGTAAGTTGCCAGCCCGGTGGAGGTGTCGATCCAGTAGTAGTAGCCGCCACCGCTCACAAGGATCAAGGTGCCGGAGTTGTCGAAGCCGAGACCTAGCCTGCCCGTACTAATGCCTGCTTCCCCAACGTATGAACTCACGCCTGTGCTCTTGTTGACCGGGGCAAACTCGTCCCAGTACCAATCAATGCCAGGGTCATAGCACCTCTCGCACCAGGCGAACATCCGGCCTGCCGCATCAACCGTGATGGCGACCACTGACTGCGTGCCTTCAGAGGAGCCCCAGTTGGCGGCTCCAACAGGAGTGCCGGCGCCCGTTGTCAGATTGATCTCGATCAAGCCGTTGTAAAGGGGATCGTTGTTCGCAGTCCCACCGTAAAGTTTGCCGGTCGTCGGGTCCCAGGCCAAACCATTGACGACGTAGCCCACCGGGCCGATCGTCTGGATGAGCGCGCCCGTGGCTGGATCGAGTTGAACCAGCGTGCTAGGGGTCGAACCGAACCCCGTCGTGCCTAGCAGTATCGGCCCGGCCAGCGCTCCCTGAACGCCACCAAAAGCCAACAGTGCCGTCAAGGCTAGGATCCAATACGTACTTCGCCGCACTCCAGTCATTGTCTGCCTCCGTGCGTGCGGCCACAGGCCCCACGTGATGATGACAAGCAGTGATCATAACCGAGAAGCGTACCAGGGTCAAGGTAAACCTGGTACTAGTACTACCAGACGCGCCACGGAGGCAGCGTCCCCTAAATGCAATAATCATAAGGTCGATCCGACCCGAGTGCTTCGAGCCTATGTTCCGCCGGCTGCGCCTGACGCTGGAGATGATCCGGTTAGAGCACTCGATCTTCGCCCTGCCGTTTGCCGCCACGAGCGCGCTGCTGGCCATCCGCCAGGGCGGTTTTGCCGCCGAACGGCTGGCCTGGAAGCTGGTGTGGATCCTGGCGGCCATGGTGAGCGCACGCTCGGCGGCCATGGCATTCAACCGGCTGGTGGACGCTGACCTGGACGCGCGCAACCCGCGCACGCACAACCGGCATCTGCCCACGGGCCTGCTCTCGAAGGGTTTCACCTGGGGCTTCGCGGTGGTGTCGACCCTGGCATTCCTGGTGGCGGCCCGCGCGCTCAACCCGCTGTGCTTCCGGCTGGCCCCGGTGGCGCTGGCCGTGGTGTTCCTGTACTCCTTCACCAAGCGCTTCACCACCTTCTCGCACCTGATTCTCGGGCTGGCGCTGGGGCTCGCGCCGGCGGGCGCCTGGATCGCCCTGCGCGGCTCGCTCGACGCGCGTATCTTGTGGCTGGCCGCGGCGGTCATCCTGTGGACCGCGGGCTTCGACGTCATTTACGCCTGCCAGGATTACGAGTTCGATCGCCAGCAGGGGCTGCTCAGCTATCCCGCCAGGTTTGGGATCGCCGCGGCGCTGCGCATCTCGCGGGCTTTCCACGCGGCCATGGTGGCGTGCCTGCTGGCCCTGGCCTACAGCTTTCGCCTGGGAGCCCTCAGCCTGGCGGGAGTGGCGGTGATCGCGGCCCTGCTGGTCTGGGAACACCATCTGGTGAAGCCCCACGATCTCGCGCGCGTGGACGCCGCGTTCTTCACCGTGAACGGCTGCGTCAGCGTGCTATTCTTTGTGTTCTGGGCCGCCGACATCCTGCTGCTCGGCAGCGGCGCGTGACATGAAGCCCGCCCTCGAAGATCCGCGCTTGCGCCCCGCCGCCGAAAGAGTGCAAGCCGGCGTGCGCCTGAGCGCCGAGGACGGGCTGGCCTTGTACCGCACCTCCGATCTGCTGGCCCTGGGCTGCCTGGCCAACCTGGCGCGGGAAAGGTTGCACGGCAACGTCGCCTACTTCAACGTCAATCGCCACATCAACCCCACCAATGTCTGCGTGGCCAGTTGCCGCCTGTGCGCCTTCGGCAAGCGGCCGAGGGATCCGCGGGCCTACACCATGTCGCTCGAGCAGGTCTGGGGCACCGCCCGGCAGGGCTGGAGCGAGGAGGTCACCGAGTTCCACATCGTCGGGGGCCTGCACCCGGAGCTGAGCCTCGACTGGTACTGCCAAATGCTCGGCGGGCTGAAGCAGCGTTTCCCCCAGGTGCATCTGAAGGCGCTGACGCTGGTGGAGATCGCCTGGCTGGCGCGGCGGTCCGGCCTGGCGGTGCGCGAGGCGCTGGAACGGCTGATGGCGGCGGGGGTGGAATCGCTTCCCGGCGGCGGCGCAGAGGTCTTCTCC
>CAZIRH010000396.1:0-4608 GCA_964541065.1 uncultured Solibacteraceae bacterium | reverse complement strand
ACCTGTTTCACGCGACCAAGTGTGATGGCATTCTGGTGGATGTCGGGCCGGAGGGCTCCGTTGACTCGTCGTATGCGCACAAGCCCTCGGTGGTCTTTCACGATGGCAGCCTGTACCACTTCTATTGCGCCGTCTCACGGAAAGCCGGCCGCGAGATTCGAGGCATTTCGGTGGCGCGCTCGCGTCCCTGGAAGTGAGGGAGGGCTTTGATCCATGCAAGTCACCAGACGATCTGCGTTGAGGGTAATGGCCGGCGGCGCGGCCGCCGCCCAGGGCGGACTGGTCTTTGAGCCGACCTGGGAGTCCCTGAAGCAGTACCGCTGCCCGGAATGGTTCCGGAATGCGAAGTTCGGGATCTGGTCTCACTGGGGTCCGCAGTGCGCGCCCCGGCAGGGCGACTGGTACGCGCGCAACATGTACGTCCAGGGCACGCGCCAGAACAAGTACCACGTCCAGAAGTTCGGACACCCCTCCAAGTTCGGCTACAAGGACGTGATCCCGCTCTGGAAGGCCGAAAACTGGGATCCCGAGGCCTTGATGCGGCGCTACAAGAAGGCGGGCGCGCGGTACTTTGTCTCGCTGGGAGTTCACTGCGACAACTTCGACTGCTGGAACTCGAAGCACCATCACTGGAACTCGGTCAACTTCGGGCCAAAGAAGGACATTGTCGGCTTGTGGCGCAGGGCGGCCTTGAAGGAGGGCCTGCATTTCGGCGTCACCGAGCACCTGGCCTGGAGCTATAGCTGGTTCAACGTGAACAAGGGCGCGGACAAGGAGGGGCCGCTGGCGGGAGTGCCGTATGACGGAAACGATCCGAACTACCAGGACCTCTACTTCGAGCCGCATCCCGAGAACACGGCGAACTACACGGTCAATCCGCCGGAGTCGTGGAAGCAGCGGTGGTTCAACCGCGTCAAAGACCTGGTGGACCAGTACCGCCCGGACCTGGTATACACGGACGGCGGCGCGTTTGGGGAGGTGGGCCTGCGGCTGATCGCGCACTACTACAACGAGAACATGAAGCGGCACCGCGGCCGGCTGGAAGGCGTCTATACCCTCAAGCATCACCAGGACCAGGTGCGATTCGGCCAGTACCAGGAGGGCGCCACCGTCCTGGACATGGAAAGAGGCCTGTTGGAAGGCATCCGCCCCCAGCCGTGGCACATGGATACCTGCGTCGGTCAATGGTATTACTACGACGGTTTCCCCTACAAAACGGCGGAGCAGGTGATCTACTTGCTCCTGGAGGTCGTAAGCCGCAACGGCACCATGCTCTTGAACCTCCCGTTGCTGCCCGACGGCACGCTGGACCAGCATTGCGACGGGGTGGTGGAGGCCCTCACCCGGTGGTTTGCGGTGAACCATGAAGCCATCTACGACACCCGCCCGTGGAAGACCTGGGGCGAAGGCGCCGCTGTGACCAAGGGTGGTTCGAGACAGGAGAAGGTAGCCAGGCCCTTCACCGCCGAGGACGTCCGGTTCACCAGCAAGGGAAACACCCTGTACGCGTTCTGTGCGGTTGCGCGGGAGCGCGAGCTGAAGATCAAGTCTCTGGGCACTGCCTCCGGGCTGTGGCCGGGAAGGATCTCACGCGTGCAGGTGCTCGGCTCAGACGAGCGGCTTCAGTGGTCGCGGGAGCCAGAGCACCTGACCGTGAAGCCGCCCCAGCACAAGCCGTGCGAGTACGCCTGCGCGCTCAGGATCCAGGGGTGAGGTGGGGCGCTATCCGGCGCGCTCCTGCGCGTCAAGGGGGTAGAGGAGATCGACATTTTCGGCGGTCAGAAGCTGGTGTTTAACGAACACGGCGGAGGGCAAGGGCTTGCGCTGGAGCACTCCCAGCGCCAGCGGAATGACCTCATCCCCGTAGCGCTCCGGGAAATAGGCGACCGTGCCGATGAGCCTGGACCCGCGCCGGCGCAATTCCAGCCGCGCCTCGATGGTGCCGTTTTGCCCCATCGCCGCGCACAGTTGGATCGCGCCGGCTTCCTCGAAAGCCCGGAGCGCGCCCAGCGCCGCCATATCGTTGACCGCACCGATGAGCGTGCGGCGGCGCGCGGCACGGCGGACGTGCTTCCGAGCGAGCTCCAGGTTTCGTTCGAAGCCGCCCTTGCCGTCCAGGTGCGTGATCCGCGCCTGGTCGATGCCGTGAAGTTCCTGGCGCAAGCCCGCCAGGAATCCCGAGATCCGCAACTGGGGAAGCGAGCCCGCGATGGGGAGTTCGAGCAGGAGCACCTCCTCGACCTCGCCGTCCCAGTGCACTCTCGCCCAGCGGCCGAGGGCCCGACCGCCGATCAAGCCGGCCTGGTAGTTGTTGGCTCCGAAATAGGTCGCGCCCGGGTGGGGGACCTCGAGGGCAATCACGGGGATGCTGGCTTCGAGAAACTTCGACGCGATGATCGGCGCCACCCGCTCATAGGTCTGGAACTCGATCACCAGGTCCACGCCTTGCCGGATCAACAGATCGGCGTTGTTGAGCGCCCTCTTCGCGCTGTACCGGTTGTTGACGGTGATGAGATGAACGCCTTCCCGGGCGGCGGCGCGCTCCATGCCCTGGGTGACCTCGCGGGAAAACTCCGAATCGGTCTGGGCCGCGAAACCCAGCCGCACGGTACGGCTGGCCTGGGGTACCGCCAGGCCGCGGTAGCCGCCCTTCTCGACGCACTCCGCCAGCCCGCCGCGAGCGAGGCTGCGCATCAGGCGGAACACGGTGGTCTTGCTGAGGCCGGTGCGCTCGGCCAGCTCGGCGAGGCCGAGCACCTCGCCTTTGTAGCGGAAGGCCTTCAGCAAGCTGCATGCGCGGATAACGGACTGGACCTCGTCGCGGTTCGCGCTCATAGAGGAACAGAGTCATTGTCCCACGCTGCGGAATCGGCAGTCGAAGCGCGCGCAGGGTTGCAGGTAAGGTACACTGTGCGGCGGGGGAGCTGCGCATGAGCCACGCAAATGCGGATCGCATTCACGCCCGCTACCTGATCGAGACTGCGTTTCCGCTCGCGCAGGCGGCCGAAGTGATGGCCGGCGAGCAGTCTTCGGGGACCTTCGTGCGGGTCCCCGGCGAGACCGACGAGCTGCGCGAGCGGCACGCCGCGCGCGTGGAAAGCATCCGGGAACTCGACGCGACGAGCGTTCCTTCGCTGCCCGGCGCGGGGCTGCCCAAAGGCTCCGCGGGGCCCCCCGTTTATCGCCGCGCGGAGGTGTGGCTCTCGTGGCCGCTTTCCAACCTGGGCCCCTCGCTTCCCAACCTGATGGCCACCGTGGCGGGGAATCTCTTCGAGCTGAAGCCGTTCTCCGGTCTACGGCTGCTGGACGTGAAGTTGCCGGAGGCGTTTCTCGAGGCCTACCTGGGGCCGCAGTTCGGGGTCGCGGGCACGCGGCGGCTCGCCGGCGTGGAGCGGCTGCCCTTGGTCGGCACCATCATCAAGCCCAGCGTCGGCCTGTCGCCCGAGGCCACCGCGGACATGGTGGGGCGCCTGGCCGAGGCGGGCATCGACTTCATCAAGGACGACGAGCTGCAAAGCGACGGCCCCCACTGCCCCTTCGAGGAGCGCCTGGCCGCGGTGATGCGCGTGGTCAACGATTACGCCGGCCGCACCGGCAAGAAGGTGATGTACGCCTTCAACGTGACGGGCGAGATCGACCAGATGCTTCGCCGGCACGACCAAGTGGCGGCCGCCGGGGGAACGTGCGTCATGGTCAGCCTGAACAGCGTGGGCCTGCCAGCGCTCGCGCATTTGCGGCGGCATGCGCGGTTGGCGATTCATGGTCACCGCAACGGCTGGGGGATGTACAGCCGCCACCCCATGCTCGGCATGAGCTACGTCGCTTATCAGAAGTTCTGGCGCCTGGCCGGAGTCGATCACATGCACGTGAACGGGCTGCGCAACAAGTTCTCGGAGGACGACGATTCGGTGATCGCCTCGGCGCGGGAGTGCTTGACTCCGATGTTCCGGACGCCCGGCCGGGGCTGCGAAATCATGCCGGTATTCTCCTCGGGCCAGTGGGCAGGCCAGGCGCCCGAGACCTGGCGCCGGCTCGGCTCGACCGACCTGATCTACGCCTGCGGCGGCGGCATCATGGCTCACCCCGGAGGAATCGCCGCGGGCGTCCGCAGCATCCGCCAAGCCTGGGACGCGGCCATCTCGGGGCAATCGCTGGAGGAGTACGCCCGGCAGCATCCGGAATTGGAGCAGGCTTTGAAGAGGTTTGGCGGATGAGCGGGCTGCTGCTCTCCTATTACGGTGACGATCTCACCGGCTCGACGGATGCGCTGGAGGCGCTCGCCGCCAACGGCATCCCCACCGTGCTGTTTCTGACCCTACCGGACGACACCCACCTGGCGCGCTTCAGCGACTGCCGGGCGGTGGGGCTGGCCGGTGTAAGCAGGAGCAAGAGCCCGGCGTGGATGGCCGAGAACCTGCCAGCAGTCTTCCGGCGTTTGAAGGAACTGGGCGCGCCGCTCTGCCACTACAAGGTGTGCTCGACGTTCGACAGTTCTCCGGAGGTCGGCAGCATCGGGCGCGCGCTGGACATCGGCCAGGAAGTCTTCGGCAACCCCTATGTGCCGGTGGTGGTGGGGGTGCCGGCGCTGGGCCGCTACGTGCTGTTCGG
>CAZIRH010000395.1:0-4618 GCA_964541065.1 uncultured Solibacteraceae bacterium | reverse complement strand
GGTCTTGGTGTCGTAGAGCAGGAGCACGGGGCGGTTCGAGCCGGTGGAGGCCTGAAGCAGGGCGGCCATTTTGCGGGCGTGGAGGGGATCGACGCGCGTGTCGGAATCTCCGGTGACGAAGAGCACTGCCGGGGACTTGATACCGGGCTTGACGCGGTGATAGGGCGAGTAGGCGTAGAGGAACTTGAACTGCTCGGGGTCCTCGGCGGAGCCGTACTCGGATGTCCACAGGCGGGCCAGGAGGAACTTGTGGTAGCGCACCATGTCGAGCAGTGGGTAAGTGCACAAGACCGCACCGAACAGTTCCGGGCGCTGCGTCATCGCCGCCCCTACCAACAGCCCGCCGTTCGAGCCGCCGCGAATGGCCAGGCGCGCGGGCCGGGTGTAGCGGTTGGCGATGAGCCACTCGGCCGCGGCGATGAAATCGTCGAAAACGTTCTGCTTCTTGTCCAACATGCCGGCCTTGTGCCACTCCTCGCCGAACTCACCGCCGCCGCGGAGGTTGGCCATGGCGAAGACGCCGCCGCGTTCCGCCCACCAGACCCCCGACACCATGAAGCCGGGTGTGCTGCTCGAGTTGAAGCCGCCATAGCCGGTCAGCAGGGTGGGGCGGTCGCCGTCCAGCTTCAGGCCCTTGCGGTGGAGCAGGAACATGGGGACCTTGGCGCCGTCTCGGGAGGTGTACCAGACCTGCCTGACCTCGAAGTCCTCGCTCCTGACGGGGATGGTGGGCTTCCACCAGACGCTCTGCTTTCCGGTGGAGACTTCGTAGCGGTACATGGTGCCGGGGATGTGGAAGGAGGTGAAGCCGTAGAAAGCCTCTTCGCTGTCCCAGCGGCCGGCCATGCCGCTCACCGAGCCCATCGCGGGGAAGGCAATCTCGCCCACGCGCTGGCCTTCGGAGGAGAACACGCGGAGGCTGGAACGGACGTTCTCAAGGTAGTTGACGAAGAGCTTGCCGCCGGCCAGCGAGACGCCTTCGAGGACGGCGGCGCTCTCGGGGATCACCTCGCGCCACCTCTCGCGGGCAGGTTTCTTGAGATCGATGGCCAGGACGCGCCCTTTGGCCGCCTGCCAGTTGGTTTGGACGTAGAGGGTGTCACCGGCGGCATCGCCAAAGAAGCGACCCTTCAGGTCTTTGACGACCGGGACGATGGGTCCGCCGCGGGCAAGGTCCTGGACGTGGATCTCCGAGTAGTCCGCGGCGCTGCCCTTGAAGACCTGGATGACGAAGTAGCGCCCGTCCTCCGAGATTCCGCCGCCCAGGCCGTACTCGGGCCCGTAGCCATCGCCAAAGAGCTTCTGGTCGGTGGCGGGAGCGGCGCCCATGCGGTGATACCAGATGCGGAAGCCTGGGGCGTCCCGGCGGCTGTAGTAGAGACCGCTCTGGTCGTGCTTGATGGAGATGCTGCCGTAACGGGCTCTGGGGAGCGTATCGGGCAGTTCCTTGCGGGTGTCTACGTTCAAGAAGCGGACGGCGACTTCGTCTTCCCCGCCCTGGCGGATGCTGTAGGCAACCAGCGTGCCGTCTTCGGAGAACCCGCGGAAGCCGACCGAGGTGGTGCGGTCGGGGCTCAGGGGGTGGGGGTCCACCAGGAGCTCGTCGGGGCCAGTGAGACCTCTGCGCATGTAGAGGACCGACTGCTCCTGGTCGGCGCGGCGCTTGGAGAAGAAGTAGCGGCCGCGGCGGACCACCGGCATGCTCATGATGTCGATTTTCATCAGCGCAGCGAGGCGCTTCTCCAGTTCCGCACGCCCGGGCAGAGGATCCAGGATGGAATGCGTATAGCGGTTCTGAGCGTCGATCCAGGCGCGTGTTTCGGGGCTTTTCTGGTCTTCAAGCCAGCGGTAGGGGTCGATGACCGTCGTGCCGTGGAGGACGTCCTGGACGTTGTCGGTGCGCGTCTTGGGGGGGCCGGGCGGCGCAGATTGCGCCGCTAAGGCAAAAGGCAAAAGGCAAAGGGCAAAAGGCAAACTCCGTCGCATGAGGCACCTCAGCAGCATTTGGGATGGATGAACTTCCAACGTAGCCGTTCCTGGGAGAACTTCTGCCACTCCTCGCGGGAGTGGCTGCGGCCATGGGCGGCGAGATGACGGCGATAGGCGTTCTCGTCGGCCAGTTCCCGGAACAACTCCAGGACGAGAGCAGCGGCTTTTCGAATGCGCTTCATATTTCCTCCGGCCTCAGGCGTGACAGCACGAACGGCACTTCCGTGATTTTGGCCTCGCGCGTGCCCCGCAGGATCCCGGTCCACACGCGGATCGAATCGACGAGGATCGTGGTCACCAGCACCAGGAAGATGCCGCAGACCACCGCGTCCAGGCGGGCATTGAAGATCTGCGCCTGGGTGGCCGCATCCGTGGCCCCGGTGGCGCTCAACTGGGCGGCCTGCGCCAGGAACCCGATGCGGGGAACGGGGGAGAAGATCTTCTGGTAGCCGGCGGTGAAGGTGACGGTGACCAGCCAGGCCAGCGGAATGCAGGTGATCCACATGTAGCGCGCGCGGTGCATCTTTACGAGGATGGTGGTGGCCACACACAGCGCCACGGCCGCCAGCAACTGGTTGGCGATGCCGAACAGGGGCCACAGGGAGTTGATGCCGCCCAGGGGGTCCACCACGCCCTGGTAGAGGAAGTAGCCCCAGGCCAGGACGATGGCGGCGCTGGTGACGATGACGCCGGGCATCCAGCTCGTGCGGCCCAGAGGCTTCCAGACGTGGCCCAGCAGGTCCTGGAGCATGAAGCGGCCGACGCGGGTGCCCGCGTCGATGATGGTGAGGATGAACAGCGCCTCAAACATGATGGCGAAGTGGTACCAGAAGCCGAGGATGGCGCGGCCGCCGCCGGTGCGGGCGAAGATGTGGGCCATGCCGAGGGCCAGAGAAGGAGCGCCGCCGGTGCGGTGGAAGAGGTCCTGCTCGCCGACGTCGCGCGCCAGCGTGGTCATGTCCTGGACGGTGACCGGGAAGCCCCAGGAGCTGATGGTGACGACCGCGGCGGCCGGAGTCGGGCCGACGACGCCGGCGGGGGAATTGACGGCGAAGTAGACGCCAGGCTGGAGGGAGCAGGCGGCGATCATGGCCATCACGGCGACGAAGCTCTCCAGAAGCATCGAGCCGTAACCCACGGGCCAGGCGTGCCACTCCTTGGTGATCATCTTGGGGGTGGTGCCCGAGGAAATCAGGGAGTGAAACCCGGAGATGGCGCCGCAGGCGATGGTGATGAAGCAGAAGGGGAAGATCTTGCCGGCGAAGATGGGGCCGGTACCGTCGGTGAAGCGGGTGAAGGCCGGCAGTTCCAGTTGCGGGCGCACCAGGACGATGCCGACGGCCAGCATGAAGACCACGCCCAGCTTCACGAACGTACTCAAGTAGTCGCGCGGCGCCAGCAGCAGCCAAACCGGGAGCGCGCTGGCGAAAAACCCGTAGATGATCACCGCCACCGCTAGGGCCACGCCGGAGAGCGTGAAGATGGGGGCCAGCGCGGCCGAGCGGGCCACGGCCTGGCCGCCGAAGATGCTCACCACTACCAGGGCGAAGCCGATGAGGGAGACTTCGAGGACTTTGGCGGGGCGCCAGTAGCGCAGGTAGAGGCCCATGAAGACGGCGATGGGCATGGTGGCGGCGATGGTAAACGTGCCCCAGGGGCTGCCCTTGAGGGCGTTGACGAAGACCAGGGCGATGACGGCCAGCAGGATGATCATGATGAAGAGCACGGTCAGCAGCGCGGTGAGGCCGCCGATCTTGCCGATCTCCTCGCGGGCCATCTGCCCGAGCGACTTGCCGTCCCGGCGCATCGAGCAGAACAGGATGATGAAGTCCTGCACCGCGCCGCCCAGCACGGCGCCGATGATGATCCACAGCGTGCCGGGCAGGTAACCGAACTGGGCGGCCAGGACGGGGCCGATCAGGGGACCTGGGCCGGCGATGGCGGCGAAGTGGTGTCCGAAGAGGATCCACTTGTTGGTGGGCTCGAAGTCGTGACCGTTGCGGAGACGCTCGGCGGGGGTGGCGCGGTCGTTGTCCAGGGCCATGACCTTGGCGGCGATAAACCTGGCGTAGAAGCGGAAGCCCACCAGGTAGGTGCAGACGGCGGCGACCACCAGCCAGAGGCTGTTGATATGCTCGCCGCGGTTCAGAGCGAGACCGCCCAGCGCCAAGGCGGCCGCCACCGACAGGGCGGCCCACAGGAGGCGTCCAAAGATCTTCTTCATGGCGTGCGCGTCAGGTCAAGCCTACATTATGCCGTGCGCGCGGGGAAACGGGAAGCGTGGTGACCGTCCCGGTTGGCGTCCAGCGCGCCCTGACGGCCGCCGCTCGGAAGCCGATTCCGAGCCACGCGCGTAAGCAAGTGGTCCGGCTGGCCTTGTAACGGCATCTCGGTTACACGACACTAGTGTCCTGTCTCGCAGATGCCTTGACCATGCTGCCTCGTGGGACAGGCCTTCAGCCTGTCGCTGGAGTTTCTACATTTGCTGAGAAGATTGAAGCCCGTGGAGCACTTCCAGAGTGGCGGCTCAAGGCCTCGTGGGACAGGCGGTTTCGCCTGTCGGCCCACTGGAGATGTTCGACTACCGCAGACATCTTCCCCACTGGCAGCCAGAGCAGGCCGTGGTGTT
>CAZIRH010000394.1:0-4636 GCA_964541065.1 uncultured Solibacteraceae bacterium | reverse complement strand
ACATTCCGGTTGACCGAAGAGGACCTGAAGCAGGACCTCCAGAGTGCCTGAGACCATCTCGAACACGTCGCCCATTCAGTACCTCTATCAGGCCGGCCTGCTGGAGCTGCTTCCCACGCTGTACGGACGGGTCATCATCCCGGAGGCGGTGGCTCAGGAGCTCGCGGCCGGCCGTAAGGCGGGCGTATCGCTCCCAGACCCCAGCGAGCTCGCCTGGATGTGCATTGAACGCCCCTCTGACGAGGCGCTCATGCGGATCGCAGCGGACCTCGGCCCAGGGGAACGAGAGGTCATCGCCCTCGGCCTGAGATCGCCGGATTCGCTGCTCCTACTGGACGACGGCGTGGCCAGGCGCCAGGCGAAGTACCTGAACCTGAGGGTCACCGGCACCTTGGGTGTGCTGCTGAAGGCCAAGAGCCTGGGGTGTCTGCCCAGCCTGAGGCCCGTGCTCGACCGGCTCGAGGCGCTGCGTTTCCGACTCGCCCCGGCCACGCGGGCCGCGGTCCTGAAGCTCGCGCGGGAGGCTCCCTGACCGCCTCTTGGCTGCGGTCATGATCATGCGCCGCACGCACCCGGACATCCCGCGCCCCTTCAAGACGCCGCTGGTGCCCCTGGTGCCGATCCTGGGGATCCTGGTCTGCGCCGCCATGATGTACTCGCTGGGGCCGGACAACTGGTTGCGCCTGGTGGGGTGGCTGATCATCGGCCAGGTCGTCTACTTCACCTACAGCCGGTTCCACTCGAAGCTGCGGGCGAAGGCCTCCAGCGGCGCCCAGGTCAAAAAGCGGTGAAGGAAGCGGGGGGCCGCCCCGCTGGTTCTACGTCCCGCCCAGGGCGTCCGCCACGGCCTCCGGGTGCTTGGCGATGACCGCCAGGAGAACGCGTGCCGGACCGAGCGGACGGGTCCGTCCCTGCTCCCAATTCCGCACCGAAGCGGGTGCGAAACCGAAACGGGCCGCGAACTGGGTCTGGCTCAGCTTCAGCTTCCTCCGCATCTGGTGCACGTCGATGGCTGGAACCTGAACCCGGGTCACGCGAACGGACACGTCTTCTCCGCTCGCCCAAGCGATGGCCTGGTTGAGGCTGGCAATGATCTCCTGGCCCACGGTCGGCTTCTTGGCTCTGTTCTTTCGCATCGGCGTCTTGACCTTCATGGCACGCTCCCTCTCAAGTACCCCCTGACTAGCAGCGGCACCAGCTTCCGCAACGCGTTTCGCTCCGCTCCAGACAGATTCACCTTCTTGCTCTTGGCGTATGCGCTGAGCAGGAAGACGGGCATCGATTCGTTGTGAAAGTAATAGATCACTCTGGCGCCGCCGCTCTTCCCTTTTCCTTTCGCCGCCCAGCGCAACTTCCGTACGCCGCCGGTCCCCGGAATGACGTCGCCCGCTTCGGGATTCCAGGCGACGAACGCAATCAATGCGGCCCGCTCGTCCTCGTCGAAGATCACCGCCGCTTTCCGGACGAACAAGGGCGTCTCGGCGACGGTCACCGGAGGCCGGCTCACGGCTCCATCATACGCTATCAGCGTATAGAGATCAACCATCGCGACGTCTGGTGCGTGTGATACGCTTCGGCTGGTGACACCCCCAACAACTCGCCGCAGTGATGCGGCGGTGGGCGGCCCTGGCGCCTGCGGTCGGGCAGGTGACCTGAGCGCCGGTCGAGGCCATGGTCAACGCGGCCGAGGAGTGCGGCCGCAGTTGCCTGGGGCGCTACCAAGGCGAAGGCTGCCCGGTACTTGCTATGATGGGCGGTCGCGGAAACTAACAGGAGGAACCTCGGCGTTGGGCACGTCAACGGCCCTGGCACGTACCAGTTCGAGGAAGGCGGCACGCTGCCCTTCGTCGTGAAGAACACCGGGACGCTGGCCAAAGCTCTCGGCATCAAAGGCCTCAAGAACGGCGAGGACATCCTGCTCCGCCACATCAAGGACGACCGCTTCGAACTGCGCCACGAGGCCACCGGACAGAAGGCCGCCGTGCGGATTCCGCTGAAAAAGTAAGTTGCCGGCGCTGCCTGGCCCGCTGAAGGAGTGACAAACCAGCCAACTGGGGCTGCCCCCGCTTGCCAAGGCTGGCCCTACGCCGTGCGCAAGCGGATCGTCCCCCGGGAGGTCTTCAGTCGCAGCGAGGGCCCGCCGCCGTTCACCGCGCCGCTCAGGGCCTTGCCGCGGCGCTCGCGCACGGCCGGATGGAAGTCGGAATCCAGGTCGGCGTGCCTGCCGAGGTCGGCCGTCAGGTCGAACTTGCTGCCCCTGGGCAGGCGGATCTGGATGTTACCCTTGTACGTCTCGACGCGACCGGCGTGCTCCCAACTGGCGAACTCCAGGCGCACTTCACCCTTGTAAGTCTTCAGGTCCAGCGCGCCTCTGAGCCCGCGGGCCGAGAGCGTCCCCTTGTAAGTGTCGATTTCCGTGCCGCCCTGGACATCGCTCAGCTCCATCTCCGACTTGTAGTCCTTGATCCGGAGTGGCGCGGCGCGGGGCATGCGGATGGTGTAGTGCACCAGCGGCAGACTCGAGCACCCGCCGAACAGAGCGCTCAGCAGGCCAAGGCTATGCCCTTTCAGCCGGCTGTAGTCCGACTTGATGCGCACCGCGTCCGAGGAGGCCTCGATGCGAACCTCGGTCTGCTCCACGCACTCCCGGTCGTCCCCCAGTAGGCTGTCCGGCTCGATGCGGGCTCGAATCTCGACCTCCCGGCTCTCCGCGGTCGTGATCCGTACCGTGCCCTTGTAGGTGTCCAGGTACACGCGCCCCGTGGGCTCCAGAGGCACCGTCCGCGTGACCTCTTTCGGCGGGCTGGCGAGGGCCAGGCCCGCGCCACAGGCCGCGGTCAGCACCCAACACGCCAGTCTTTGATGGCGGGCATTGCTCATCACACACCTCGCGCTCGTCGAGATGAACCAGCGAACCTCATAAGGACAATACGGCTGGGGCCTGGAAAGGTTCCGCCGGTTTGGGCTACAGCCCGTCACCGCGTTTGACCCCCTGGCGCGGCCTGCGCTATCCTGGCGGGAGAGATCTCCGAAGGGATTGGATTCCACAGCAGATGGCGAACACTTTCTCTGCACTGAAGCGCATCCGGCAAACCGGGCGGCGGACCGCCATCAACCGGGTGCGCAAGACGCGTTTCCGGAGCCAGGTGCGGGCGCTGCGGCGCGCCCTGGACGACAAGAACCCCTCCGCCGCACAGGCCATGTTGCCGCGGACCTTCTCGCTGATCGACCGGGCGGTCAAGTGGGGCATCATCACCAGGAACACCGCGGCGCGGTACAAGAGCCGGCTGCATGCGCGCTTGCGCACCCTGGGCGCCCCGGCCGCCTGACCCTGAGTAGCCCCTGGAAGTAAGCGGCTTTCCACCCGCGACTACGCGCCTTGCCCCCTTGTCCCTGCCCTGGCGATAGGTCAGCATCAAAGAAGGAGAGACTCATGCTCTCAAGCCTCTGGCGTGAACAGGGCGGCCAAGAGATGGTCGAGTACGCCCTGCTGCTGGCCTTGGTGGCCGTCGCGGCGGCGGTGGTGGTTCCCCCGCTGGCGCCATCGGTCAGCACCATCTTCGCCAAGGCTATGTCCGTGCTGGGCCGCTTCGGGGCCTGAAGCGCCCCCGGCGGCCCGCACGTCCTCCCCAGCCTGAGCCCCGCCCCGGACGCGGTGTACAATGAATGACTCTTGCGTTCGCGCCGGAGTCTGCCGCGGACCCCTGAACAACATGAGCCTTCCTGACGCCTTGTGCTTCCTCACCACTGCTTCGGACGCAACTCAGGTCCTCGCGCCGGTGGACCTGCTGATCGTGGTGCTGTACTTCGTCCTGGTGCTGGCCATCGGATTCTACATGAAGCGCTTCGCCCGGACCGGCGAGCAGTTCTTCATGGCGGGCCGGGAGATGACGGCCTGGATCGCGGGCCTGAGCTTCATGTCGGCCAACCTGGGGTCGCTGGAGATGATGGGTTACGCGGCCGGGACATACGAGAACGGCATCCTGGTGGGCCACGCCTACTGGATTGCGGCCATCCCGGCCATTCTGTTCCTGGCCCTGGTGATGCTGCCCTTCTACTACATCTGCAAGACGCACTCCGTGCCGGGCTACGTGAAACTGCGCTACGGCGAAGCCACGCGCGGGCTGTCGGCCGTCTCCTTCGCGGTGATGACCATCCTGATGAGCGGCATCAACATGTACGCTATGGCGGTCATCATGAAGGTGGTGCTGGGTTGGAACATCCACTTCTCGATCTGGGTGTCCTCGCTGACGGTGGCCCTGTACGTCATGGCGGGCGGCCTGCGGTCGGCCATCTTCAACGAGGTGCTCCAGTTCTTCCTGATCTGGCTGGGCTGCCTGATCATTCCCATCGTCGGGCTGATCGAGACCGGGGGGTGGGACGGCATGGTGGCGCGGATCGCCGCCAACTTCCCCAACCAGGACTTCACCCACATGTGGAGCAGCACCGGAACGTACGACAACCCCATGGGGATTCACTGGGCGGGGATCGTATTCGGCTGGGGCCTGGCGATTTCCTTCGGTTACTGGTGCACGGACTTCCTGATCATCCAGCGGGTGATGGCGGCCAAGGACCTCCGCTCGGCCAAGCTGGGCACGGTGATCGGGGCCTTCTTCAAGATGATGGTGCCGCTGAT
>CAZIRH010000393.1:0-4704 GCA_964541065.1 uncultured Solibacteraceae bacterium | reverse complement strand
GGAGAGCAGGTGGTTGAGCAGATCGTAGCGGGGCGCCACGCGGCTGAACATGGCGCGCACCCAGGCCGCCTCCGGCAGTGCGCCCCGCGGGCCACTCATTCGAGCGCGTCCTGGATGGCCGCGCGCACCACGCCCTCGTCGATGCCAGTTACGATTCTGACCTGCCCCACGCGCTCGGGCAAGACGAAGTGGACGCGGCCCTGGACAGTCTTCTTGTCGCTCGTGAGGCGCGCGGCGAGCGCACCCGCGGTGACGCCTTCCAGCGAGGGCAAGGGCCCGTAGAGGTCGATGGCCTGGCGGATCCGGGCGGCTTCGGGCGGGGGCACGCAGCCGGCGCGGGCGGCCAGGCAGACCGCCGCCCGCATGCCGAAGCCGACCGCCTCGCCGTGGAGGAAGCGCACGTAGCCGGTCTCGGCTTCCAGAGCGTGCCCGATGGTGTGCCCGAAGTTCAGGATGCGGCGGAGGTCGCTCTCGCGCTCGTCGGCGGAGACCACCTCGGCCTTGATGCGCACCGACTCCGCGATCATCTCTTCGAGGACCGCCGGGGTGCGCGCCAGCACCTCCTCGGGCCGTTCGACCAGCAGGCTGAACAAGGCCGGGCTACGGATCACGCCGCACTTGAGCACTTCGAACAGCCCGGCCCGGTACTCGCGCTCCGGCAGGGTTTCGAGCACCGACGGATCGATCAGCACCGCCAGCGGCTGGTGAAACGCCCCGACGAGGTTCTTCCCCGCCAGCAGGTTCACGCCGGTTTTGCCGCCCACGCCGGCATCCACCTGCGCCAGCAGCGTGGTCGGCGCCTGGATCACCGGGATGCCGCGCATGAAGATGGCGGCCAGGAACCCGCCTACGTCGTTGACGATGCCGCCGCCGAAAGCGATCACCAGGCTCGAACGGTCGCCGCCGCGCGCCACCATCTGCTCGGCCAGGGCCTCGACCTCCGCCAGCCGCTTGCGTTCCTCGCCGCCGGGGAAGAAGAGCACCTCGTGATCGCGGCCGGTGCGGAGCCGCACGCCGTGCAGCCGCCAGACGTCCTCAGTGGTAAGGACGAAGACCTTTCCCGCGCGCTCGGGGACGTGCCCGCCGGTCCGTGCGAGCACGCCGTGCTCAACGACGGCCTGGTAGCGGTGCTGCGGCGTGGTGACCGCGAAGGAGGGCATACAGACCTGTTGTACCATCCCCGCCCGCGGAAATGGCCGCCGTGCCCGCGGTGCTAAGATGGCCTTTTGGTGCCCTTCAGTCGATGATTCCGGACTTCCTGGTAGTGGGCGCGGGCGTGGCAGGCTTGCGCGCGGCCATCGAGCTGGCCAAGGCGGGCCGGGTGCTGGTGGTGGCCAAAGACAGCCTGCGGGAGTCCTCCTCCGAGTACGCGCAGGGCGGCATCGCCGCGGCGCTGGGGGAAGACGACGCGCTCGGACTCCACGAGCACGACACCCTGGCCGCCGGCGACGGTCTGTGCGATCCGGGGGCCGTGCACGTGCTGGTGCGCGAAGGCCCGGCGGCCATCCAGGAGCTGATCGAATGGGGCGCCGAGTTCGACCGCGAGGGGCCGCGGCTGGCCCTGGGCCGCGAAGGCGCGCACAGCCGGCGGAGGATCCTGCACGCGCACGGGGACTCGACCGGCCGCGAGATCGCCCGCACGCTGCACTGCCAGGCGGCCTCGCTGGCCAACGTCGAGTTCCGCAGCTTCGCGGCGGTCACGGACCTGCTGCTTTCCGCAGACGGCGCCGCAGGCGTGGTGGCCTGCGATGCCTCGACCCAGCACTCGACCGAGCTCCAGGCCCGCGCCGTGCTGCTGGCGACCGGCGGGTTCGGAAAGGTCTTCTCGCACAGCACCAATCCCGAGGTGGCCACCGGGGACGGCATCGCCGCGGCCTGGCGCGCCGGCGCCGAGCTGAGCGATTTGGAGTTCGTGCAATTCCACCCCACGGTGCTGGATGTGGAGGCCGCCCCGGGTTTCCTTCTCTCTGAGGCCTTGCGTGGCGAGGGCGCCCATCTCAAGAACGCCGCCGGTGAGCGGTTCATGACCCGGTATCACGCGCTGGCGGAGCTGGCGCCGCGCGACGTGGTGTCGAGGGCCATCGTGACGGAGATGGAGCACACCGGCGCTCGCCACGTCTTTCTCGACCTCACCCACCTGGAGCCGACCTTCGTCCGCAGCCGGTTCCCGCGGATCTACGAGACCTGTTTGCGGCACGGCCTCGATCTGGTGAAGGACCTGGCGCCGGTGCGGCCCGCGGCGCACTACGCCATGGGCGGGGTGCGCACGGATCTGGAGGGCCGGACCAGCCTGCCGCGGCTGTACGCGGCCGGCGAAGTGGCTTCGACCGGCGTGCACGGGGCCAACCGGCTGGCCAGCAACTCGCTGCTGGAGGCGGTGGTGTTCGGGGCGCGCGCCGGCCGCGTGATGCGCGAACTGGCGGGCACACCCCTGCCGCGCCCAACGCCGCCGCCGGAGCCGGCGTTTCCGTGCATCTCCGAGGACGAGCTGCGACGGCTGGCCTGGGACAACTGCGGAATCGTCCGTTCCGGCGACGGCCTGGCGGAAGCCTGCCGCCGGCTCAAGGGCACGCCGCTGGAGCGCACGGCTTCCCCCAACCGGGCGCTGTTCGAGCTGCGGTCGATGCACACGGTGGCGTGGCTGCTGGCCCGTTGCGCGCTGGCCCGCCAGGAGAGCCGCGGCGCACACTACCGCACGGATTACCCGCAGAGCCGGCCGGAGTTCCGGAAGCACACGCTCATACGAAGGGATCATGACGTCACGTTTTTCTAAGGACCGGCCGAAGCCTGTCCCGCGGGCTCCCCTCGTCGCCGGCCTGCTGCTGGTGGGCGGCCTGGAGATCGTCCAGGTAGGCCCGGGGACCGCTCTGTGGGCCGCGCCCGCGATTCTGGTGGCGGCCATGATGATCGCCTGGGCGGCGGAGTCGGCCCAGTTTTTCATGGCCCAGGGGTTCGCGCTGGCCATCCTGGCCTGGCTGCAAACCTTCCCGGAGTTCGCCGTCGAGTTCGTCTTCGCCTGGAAGCAGCAGGTCCCGCTGCTGATGGCCAACCTGACCGGCTCGCTGCGGCTGCTCACCGGCCTGGGCTGGCCCATGATCTACTTCGTGGCGGCCTTCTTCCACCGCCGCACGCACGGTCGCCCCTTGCGTTCGATCAAGCTCGATGACCATCACTGCGTCGAGGTCGTAGGACTATTCGTCCCGCTGGTGTACGCCGCCGTGATCTGGTGGAAGGGCGCGCTGACGGTGATTGACGCAGCAGTACTGATCGCCATGTACGTGGCCTACCTGTTGGTGCTGCGCAGAATGCCGCCCGAAGAGGCCGAGGGCATCGAGGACCTGGAGCGGATTCCGCGGGCCATCGTGACGGCGCCCCGGCGCCTGCGGATCGCCGCGATCATGGGGCTGTTCGCCGGCGGCGGCGCGCTCATCTATTACCGCGCCGAGCCCTTCGCGGGCAGCCTGCTGGCCATCTCGGGGGCGCTGGGCTTGCCGGCCTTCGTCTTCGTGCAATGGGTGGCGCCGTTCGTTTCGGAGTTCCCCGAGAAGGTCTCGGCCTTTTACTGGGCGCGCACGGTCCAGAAGGCCCCCATGGCGCTGATGAACATGGTTTCCAGCAACATCAACCAGTGGACGCTGCTGGCGGCCATGCTGCCCATAGTCTTCTCGGTGAGCCGCGGCGCGCCCTCGGCCATTGTGTTCGACCAGCAGCAGGAACTCGAGCTGCTGATGACCATCGCGCAGTCGTTGGTGGGCATGCTGTTCCTGGTGAACATGGAGCTGGCCTGGTGGGAAGCGGCCACGCTGTTCACGCTGTGGGGCATCCAGTTTGCGCTCTCGCCGGTCCATCCGGGCCCCGGATTCTGGGGATTCCTGGCCGGGCGCATTCACTGGTACGTGACCGTGGTCTACCTGGTGTGGGTGGGCCTGGGCGCGGTGCGCATGCTGCTGGGACAGCGCCAGCCCAGCGCGTTTCGCCTCTTCGCCGTGATGTGGCGACGGCACGTGCGGAAGGCCCCCGCCTCACCTGCGGCGAAGTGAGCTTCAGTCGGTCCGTTGCGGCTCATTGCCGCCGCTCAGATGATCTGCACGCGAGCAGGTGTCGATCCTTTGGGCACCAGGACGATAGTCTCGCCCTTGGCGGTGGCGAACTTCAGCAGGGGCCCGCGGACCTCTTCCGACTTCCTCCCGTCGCGGTACAGCGTCACATCAGCCTCCTTCCACGGGTTGCGCAACCGGCATTGACCGCCGGCCTCGGACCTCACCTCGACGAACTCGACGCGGCCCTGCCGCATCGAGGAACTGACCAGGAAGGCGCCCCGAGCGCGCAGCGCATAGGCCGCGTCCCATTCCTTCGGCCAGGCAGGAAAGACCCGCAGGACGGGGTCCTGGCCGGGTCCGGCCGGAGCGCTCTGAAGCAGCGCCAGTTCGAGCGCCTGCGCGGCCCTGCCCAGGCGTTCGGCATCCATGGTCTGGGCGCCCTCGCGCAGCGTCAGCCGATTCGCCAGCACTCCCGACGTCCGGATCTGGTTGGCGATCAGAAACTTTACATCGTCGCCGCGGCCCAGGATCGAGGCCGCGATGGCCAGCTTGGACAAGATCCCGACGGCCGTCTTGGAATCGATTCCGCTCCGGAAATAGGACTGGAATGTGGCGTTCGCGATCTTCAACACGTCCGGGTCCTCGGCCTCGAGGAACAGCATCT
>CAZIRH010000392.1:0-4757 GCA_964541065.1 uncultured Solibacteraceae bacterium | reverse complement strand
TACCCCCAGGCGCTGGCGGCGCTCGACCGGGTGCGGGCGCTGGGCGGAGAGACCGAAGGCCACCACTACCTGCGCGCCATCGTTTTGGATCACCTGAAGGACGTGAAGGGCGCGCTGGCCGCCTACCAGCAGTTCCTGGCCGCCAGCCAGGGCAAGCACCCGAATGAGGAGTTCAAAGCCCGGCAACGGGTGCGCATCCTTCAGAAAGAGCTGAGCAGGAGGTGAAGGACATGCTGCGTTTGTCTGTGGTGATGGCAGCGCTGCTAGCCGTGGCGAGTGCCCGGGCAGACCTCAGCACCGCCCGCGCCGAACCGAACCTCGAAAAGCGCTCTCGCCTGGCTTTGGGCAACGCGGACGCCGCCTTCGCCGCCGCCCGCCAGGCCTACCGCAGCGGCGATCTCACGCATGCGCAGGCGGCGCTCGAAGAAGTGCGTGAGTCGGTCGTGCTGGCCCACGAGTCCCTGAAACAGACCGGGAAGAACCCGTCCCGCAGCCCCAAGCACTTCAAGCACGCTGAAATCAAGACCCGCGCGCTGCTCCGCCGCATGGACGACTTCCGCAACGAGATGAGCTTCGACGACCGCCCGCCTCTGGACGCCGTGCGCACGGCTATTGACAAGATCAACCAGGAACTGCTACGGGGAATCATGGGGGGAAGGAAGAGATGAGACGCGCCTTGCTGGCGCTGTGCCTGGCGAGCGCCGTCCCGCCGGCGCTGGCGCAGCGCGATTTCCTGACCACGGAAGAGGCCGACCTGGTGCGCCTGGCGCAGGAGCCCAGCGAGCGGCTGAAGCTCTACGTGCAGTTCGCCCGGCAGCGCCTCGAACTGATCCGCCAACTGCTGGAAAAGGAGACCCCTGGGCGCGCCGCCATGGTCCACGAGCTGCTCGAGAACTACACCAGCATCATTGACGCCATCGACGCCGTGGCCGACGACGCGCTTCAGCGCAAGCTCGAAATCGAGGTGGGTATGGAGGCCGTGGCGGCGGGCGAGAAAGAAATGCTGGCGGTGCTGGAGAAGATCGCGGCCAGCAATCCCAAGGACCTGGCGCGCTACGACTTCGCCTTGAAGCAGGCCCTCGAGACCACCCGCGACAGCCTCGAACTCTCCGAAGAGGACCTGGGCAAACGCTCCGAGGACGTTGCGGCCCGCGAGCAGCGGGAGAAGAAGGAGCGCGAAGCCGCCATGCAGCCCACGGAACTCGAGCAGAAGCGCGCCGCCGAAAAGAAGGCTGCCGAGGAACAGGAAAAGAAGAAAGCCCCCACCTTGCTGCGCAAGGGCGAGACGATCAAGAAGAAATAACGACCGAGCCCGCCTCAGCCCAGCCGGAACCGCTTCAGGTCGATCTTCGACTCGTCGCTCTCTCCCAGACCCAGCGCGCCGGCGATCTCGACGTGCTCGGGCTGCATGCGCACGAAAAGACTGTCCTTGTCGGCGGTGGCGATGGCAAGCGGAGGCATGCCCATCTGGCCGCGCTTGTTGTCCAGCACCGTCCATCCGATCCGGTCCACCGCCACCGGGTCGGTGGCGAAGTACAGGGTCTTGTGCTCCCAGAGGTATTTCTCGACGGTCCGGCCCGGACCGCCGTGGTAAGCGGCCTTCACGCCGTCGATGATGTTCAGCACCACCTTGCGACGAAACACGGGGAGGTCCACGACGGCGGGAATGAAGAGGCCGCAGGCATTGGCCGAGGTCGAGATGTGGCTGCGCGCGACGTTGTTCGACAGGCCGTGCGAGAGGTTCTTGAGCGCGATGGTCACGCCGGCGGACTGGTGATGCTTGAGCACACCCAGGTTGATGAGCTTGTTGACCTCGCGGGTCAGTAGCTTGGCCACGTAGGAGCGCCGGTTGTGCGGATCGCGCCAGTCGGCGTCCGGCGTCACCAGGGGAAGCTCCATGTACTGGTCCCGGTCGTATCCGTCCATGTCGAGCTGGAAGTTGCTGGCCTTCTCGGTGGCCGAGGACCAGCGCACGCCTTCCGGCAGCCACTTGTCGAAGCCGGCGGCGAGGAAGGCCGTGCGAAAGCGCTCGAAGGCCACGATGTCGCGCGGCTTGACGCCCGCTTCCTTCAGCCCCTCGACGATCTCCTGGAAGACCTCGGGCGCCGAAATCAGGAAGGGCAAGCCCACCGGGTTCAGCTTGATGCCCACCACGTCGCCGGGCTGGAAGAAGAATCGCCAGGCCTCGGTGGCGCTGGGCGCGCCGGTCAGCTCCATCATCCCCTTGCCGATCATGGCGCGCACGGCTTCGCGCTGATACTGGCCGGCGATGATGCTGCCGGGGTGCTCGACTGCCACTACCCGCCCGCGGAACGGTCCCGGCATGCCCAGCTCCGCGCCCTTCGCCTGCGACCAGCCCCGACTGCGAGCGCCCGCCAGCAGGCTTGCCGCCAACCACGACCTCCGTGCCACCAGCATGCTTCCCTCCCTCGAAACCTCACCTTAGCACGCTGCCCGGTTCTCGCCGGCGCGGTGCGCCTGCGCCGTGCGCATCGTCTCCAGCTTGTCATTGTGGGGCGGGTCCCCGAATCGGGTCGAGTGCCGGGGGTTGCGCCCCGGCACCCTCCCACACCACCGGACGTGCGGTTTTCCGCATCCGGCGGTTGAACCCAGCCGCTTCCGCTTCATAGCGCGGCAAGAGCTGATGGAAACAGAAAGCCGTACCGACGCAGGACGGAGTTGCTCAGCGCTTGGTGTAATTCCGGCTGGGCCGCCACCCGCCAGGCCCCGCGACGACTACTGGCTACCCCCAGAGCCGGACCGGTGAGCCCCAACCGGCGCAAGTGGTGCACCCGCCCTGTGCGGTGGTGCCATCTCAACCAAAAGCACTTTCGGATATGCCGGCGGACCCATTGCTCCAGTGCGCGGATGGGGGCGCGCGCCTCAGCCAGGCGGAAGTACCCCCACCAGCCTCGGACGTAGCGGTTCCACTCATCCCGCAGTTGCGTACTCGTGCGACTGCGTCGAGCATCCCACATCTCGCGTACCTTCGCCTGGAATCTCTGCACGCTTTCCGGCGCTACTCCGATCCGCTTCCAGCGATCCAGCCGAAAGCCCAGGAACTTGCGTTCCCAGACCCTCCCTGTTCCGCTTTTCGCGGTGTTCACCTTCCGTCGCAGATGCTTCTCGATCCAGCCCTGGGTCGACGCCATCGTCCGCTCCGCCGCCGCCTGACTGCCTACATAAATGTTGCAGTCATCGGCGTACCGGCTGAACGCGTGGCCGCGCCGCTCCAGTTCCTTGTCGAGCGCGTCCAGATAGATGTTGGCCAGCAGCGGAGACCGCGGCCCGCCTTGCGGCGTCCCTTCCACGCTGGCCACCACCACCCCTTCCCCCATGGCCCCCGCCGCAGAAATTTCCCGATCAGGTGTAACACCCGTTTGTCGCGGACCACCTGCGCGATCCGTCCCATCAGGATGTCGTGGTTTACATGGTCGAAGAACTTGGCGATGTCTATGTCCACCACCCAGTCCTTCCCCTGCTCGGCGTACCGCTGGGCGGCTGCCACCGCATCGTGCGCGCTGCGCCCCGGTCGAAACCCGTAGCTGTGCTCGCTGAACCTGGGTTCGAAGATCGGCGTCATGGCCTGCAGCAATAACTGCTGGATGAACCGATCCAGCACCGTCGGGATGCCCAGCGTCCGCGTGCCCCCGCTTGGCTTGGGTATTTCCACCCGCCGCAGGGGACTGGGAACGTAGGTCCCGGCCAGCAGCTTCGCCCGGATCTTCGGCCAGTGCGCTTGAAGGTGCGCTCTTAGTTGGCTCGTCTGCATCCGGTCGATTCCCGGCGCTCCCTGGTTGCGTTCGACCGCTTCCCGTGCCCGCCGGTAGTTTTCCGGGGCGACGACCTCTTCCATCAGATGCTCGTACATCGCTCTCTGTCGAGAGGTTCGCGGAAGGTCCGCCCCCTGACCGCCGCCTTTCGGCTCGCTGCGGCTGCACCGCTTCTGCCTGGGCGCTCCCTGCTTCGGCCGCCTGTCAGCCGCGCTTGGATTTCAGGTCTTTCCAGGCTTGGCCTTCCAGTTCCTCCTCTAGCTCCGTTCTTTGGTTCTTGGGCCCTTCGCTCCACCGCCATTACGCGGCTTCTTCGCTACTACGGCCTCTGCTGACTCCTCCTCCCCTCTCCGGGAGGAGGTCTCCCCAGGTAAGGTGCAGAATCTGTTCCCTCGTGCCGCCTGGCTCTACCTGATGCGTCTTGATGACCTTTGGGCTTCGCTGTTCAGGGCCAGCTTGCCGCCCGCACCCGGCCTCTCTGCCAGTTTGTGTTCCTGCGGTCGAGAGTTTGCCTTCCGCTTCTTTCAGCTTCCCCTCGCGGCTACGCCTTGCGGTTCGGCTACGGTTGCCGCCATCAGCTCCGATTGGCTCCTTTCATCCAATGAGATCCTGCCCATGCTGGGCACACCCCGCAGCCGGCTCTCAGCCGGCCCCCTCCCCACCCGGTGGCAGAACTCCACCGGGCTGGGCTCGCCGCCGTGCTCGCCGCAGATGCCCACCTCCAGGTCCGGACGTGTGCCGCGGCCGAGCTTGATGCCCATCTCCACCAGCTTGCCCACGCCCTCCTGATCCAGCACCGCGAACGGAAACTCGATTACGGTCCCCAGCATGCGGTCCTTCAGATGTCCCTTGCGGCCTGAGTTATAATGAGGGCGGTTGTGCGTCCCAGAGGCGATCGCACAAGCCGGGGGAGTTCCCTATGGGCGCTTTTCAGGAGATTGAGAAGCTGCTGCCGACTCTGACACGGGCGGAGAAGGCCCGCCT
>CAZIRH010000391.1:0-4792 GCA_964541065.1 uncultured Solibacteraceae bacterium | reverse complement strand
CATACAAGAGATTGAAGCAGCCATGCAAACTCTTGGCAAAGGCTCGCCGTGGTCGCCGGACACCAAAGTGTCGGAGGATTTCCTGGACCCCCTCTTCGCGGTCTTCTTCAAGCGGCTCGGCCTGCCCAACACCATGCGGAAAACGGACTACCACGTGCTGGCCCGCTTCGTCGCCAAGGAGCAGCTCGACGCCGAGGTCAGGGAAGTGCTCGACGCCATCGCGCACGTGGCTGCGCGCGCCAAGCCCCTGGCTGCGGGCGAGAATCCCTGAGCCAGCCTAATCCGCCATCGCCCGCGCGACGATCGCTTCCACCTCTGCCCGGTACTGCTTCAGCAGCTCCTGGTTGGCCGCCTCGAAGCGCAGCACCAGCACCGGCTGCGTGTTGGAGGCGCGCACCAGGCCCCAGCCCTGCGGGAACAGCACGCGCACGCCGTCGATGTCCACCACCTCATAGCGGCTGCGGAAGTGCTCGGCCACGCGACGCACCACGCCGAACTTCCTCTCGTCGGAGCAGTCCACGCGGATCTCCGGTGTGCTGACCATAACCGGCAGCCCGGCGAGTTGCGCCGAGAGCGGCTTCCCCGAGCGGGCCACGATCTCCATCAGGCGGCAGGTCGCGTACAGCGCATCGTCGAAACCGTAGTAACGGTCGGCGAAGAAGATGTGCCCGCTCATCTCGCCGGCCAGCTCCGCGTGCACCT
This sequence comes from uncultured Solibacteraceae bacterium, assembly GCA_964541065.1. Taxonomy (GTDB): domain Bacteria; phylum Acidobacteriota; class Terriglobia; order Bryobacterales; family Bryobacteraceae; genus VFZS01. The sequence goes on along the minus strand of CAZIRH010000391.1, from coordinate 4,090 downwards.
CCTTCATCTTGGCCTTGATGAGCGAGTGGCCGGTGCGGTACATGATGGGGTTCCCGCCCAGCCGCTTCAGCTCGTCGTACATCACCTGGGAGCACTTCACCTCGCCGATGAAGGTGGCGCCCGGCTTGCGCCCCAGGATCTCGCGCCCGAAGATCAGCAGCAGTTGGTCGCCCCACAGGACGTGGCCCTGCTCGTCGATGGCGCCGATGCGGTCGCCGTCCCCGTCGAACGCCACGCCCAGCTCGGCGCCACCGGATTTCACCGCCGCGATCAGGGCCGCCAGGTTCTCGGGCAGGGTGGGGTCGGGGTGGTGGTTGGGGAAGGTGCCGTCCATCTCGAAGAACAGCTCGACGGGCTCGCAGTTCAACCGCTCCAGCAGGCGGTGCATCACCGGCCCGGCCGTACCGTTGCCCGCATCCGCCACCACCTTGATGCGGCGCTCCCAGTGGAACTGCGCGCTGACCTCCTCGACGTAGGAGGTTGCCACGTCGGCCCTGCGGAGGGCGCCCGCGCCGGCGGAGTAGTCGCCGGCTTCGATCATCTCGCGGATCCGCTGAATTTCTTCCCCGTAAATGGTCGAGGTTCCGGAAACCACCTTGAAGCCGTTGTACTCGGGCGGGTTGTGGCTCCCCGTGATCATGACGGCCCCGGTGGCTTTCAGGTGAAACACCGAGTAATAGACCAGCGGCGAGGGCACTACGCCGAGGTCGGTCACGTCGCAGCCACTGGTCAGCAGGCCCTCGGTCAGCGCCTCGGACAGGCGCTCGGAGCTCAGCCGCGTGTCCCGGCCCAGGGTGGTGTTCCGGCCGGAGTGCCGCTGCAAGTAGGTGCCGATAGCTCTCCCCAGGTCCACGACGTCGCGGTCCGGAAACTCGGTATCCGCAATGCCCCGAATGTCGTACTCGCGAAAGGTCGTGGCCTTCAGCATATCCTGAAGGTAGCAGGTGTTCTCGATGCCCGGCAAGACGGGTGATTCCCTTACGGCTGAGGGGCTGGCCCGCATCCCGGGGGTGGCCCGGGCGGCGGCCTGTGTGTGCCTGTTCGCTCTGGTGTGGATCACCCACAGCCTCAGTCCCAACGCCACCCCCTTCGACTCCCGCTGGGTGGTGCACACCGCGCTCAGCATCCTCCACCAGGGCAACACGGACCTGGACGAGTACTTGGAGCTGCTCGAAAAGGACAAGTTCTACGGGATTGAATGCGTCGGGGCGGACGGCCGCCATACCTATCCGTTGCGCCAGCGCGCGCAGTGCGCCGGCGGCCACTACTACAACTACTATCCGGTGGCGGTGCCGGCCTTGGTGACGCCCGCCGTGTGGCTCCTGGAAACCGGGCTCAAGCTGGCTCAGCCCTGGCTGGGCCCGCTCGCCGATCGCATGCCCACCCAGGTCCGCAGGAGCCTCCTGCGCGGCGACCTGGTGGCGAGTTCCGCCGCCGTCGAGGTGCTGGTGGCCTCGGCCATCATCGCCGCGGCGACGGTGGTCACCTTCCTGATCGCGTGTCAATTTCTGAGCCTGTGGCGCGCCTTCCTTCTGGCGCTGGTGTTGGCCTTCGCCACCTCGGCGTGGTCGGTGGCCAGCCGGGGGCTATGGCAGCACGGCCCGTCCATGCTGGTGCTGGCCGTGGCGTTGCTCCTGGTGTTGCGGGCGGAGCGCCGGCCGCAACTGATTCGGCTGGCCGGCCTCCCGTTGGTGCTGGGCTTCTTCCTGCGACCCACCAACATCCTGCCGCTGGCGGCGTTGTCCTTGTACGTGCTGGCCCGTCACCGTCGCCACTTCCTGCCGTACGTGCTGTGGGCAGCGCCGGTGGGGGTGCTCTTCCTGGCCTACGACTGGTCGGTCTACGGCGGGCTGCTGGCGCCCTACTTCCACCTCCAGAGAGGCGTCACGCCCGACTTTTCCTTGGATGCGCGCTTTTTCGAGGCCCTGGCCGGCAACCTCTGGAGCCCGGCCCGGGGGCTGTTCGTGTTCACTCCCATCGCCTTGCTCTCGGTCTATGGGATGCTGCTACCGCCGCCCGGGGCCACGGCGCGACGCCTGCGCCCCTACCTGATTGCCGTGGTCATCCTGCACTGGGGGCTGATGTCCGTGTACGAGGATTGGTGGGGCGGCCACTCCTTCGGGCCGCGGTACTTCTCCGACATGCTGCCGTTCTTGTGCTACTTCCTGATCCCGGTCCTGGAGCGCATCCCCGGCCGCAAAGGATTGACGGTTGCCTTCGCCGTACTGGCCGCGGCCAGCTTCTTCGTTCACTGGCAAGGCGCCACCAACTGGGCCTGCTACGCCTGGAGCATGAATCCGGTTGACGTCAACGCCATGCCCTCGCGACTGTGGGACTGGAATGACCCGCCTTTTCTGCGGGGGTTGCGGCGGTAACTACCAGAACCAGTTCCGCTGCCGATTCCTGAGCAGTTCCCTCTCGGGTTCGAGCATCTTCTCGGCCGGCACGCCGCGAAGCATCTTCTCAGCGCTGTACTTGTGCATGCTGCGCAGGTCTCCACTGCTTGGCGCATAGAAGCGCACGCTGCGGTCACGTGCCAGGTCGCGGTAGATGGGCCGCAGCTCCGCGGTGACCTGCGGGGGCGGTTCTCTGCCCCGGATGTGCCAGTACCAGTAGGAGTGCATCAGCGGCTGGTAGGACAGGTGTGTCCACTCCCTGAAGGTTCCGAACGAGAGCACCAGCCCCAGAGCTGCTACAACCCCGCGTCGCAACCGTGGCAGCAGCCCCGCCGCATGTTTCGCCAGCAGGTAGTAGAACACCCACACCGGCAGGAACATGCCCCGCATCGCGTAGTTGTTGAAACCGATGGACTCCACGCAGTAGGTGGATGCCAGGAACACCATCGCCCCGAGGAAGTATCGCCGGTCCCTCCGGTCGAATCGCCGGTAGAGCGCGCCGAGCAGCAGGGGAATGCCGGCCAGATCGACCACGGAGACTAGCAGCACGTAGGCCAGGAAGGACGCGGACACTTCCAGGAGGGGCTGGGCAAAGAGCCCGAGGTGAACCGGCGCCAGCGCCAGCGTCTGCGGCTCGACCCGGTTGGTGTACAGGAACAGCGGCACCAAGAAGACCACGGCCAGCAGCGGGAGCGTGCGCGTCCTCCAGGTGCGCCGCAGCAACCGCAGCAGCTCGGGCCGCCCCAGCAGCAGGGCCGGCAGAAAGGCGAACACGCTCGAGTAGAATGCGTTTATCACCAGCAGTCCCAGCACCGCCGTCTTGACCGCCCGCCGCCTGAAGCCCAGCCAGCGTGCGACCCCTACGGCCAGCACCAGCGAGTAGAACGCCACGAAGTGGTGCACCACCCAGTACATCCCGGTGAAGTACGAGGAGACCTCGCGCCTCGCGCCCAACACCTGGTGCGGCCAGAACTCCGCGTGGCTGAACAACTGCTGCGCCTGGAAGAGCCAGTCGAAACCTCCGAACAGGGTCGCCAGAAAGAAGAACAGCGCCGCAGAGCGCCGCGACGTGAAGAAGCGGAAGGACAGCTCCAACAGACTCATCGCCAGCAGCAGGTGGTAGAGCAGGTTTCCAGCGATGATGGCGTCCTTGAGCGTAATGACGGGCAGGAGCGTCTTGAAGAACGCCATCGGGTAGAGCGCCGCGTAGTAGTGCGAGAGCAGGTAGTCTTGGTTGGCGAAGTGGCGCAGCGGATACCGCTCCGACAAGGTCATGCTGACCAGCTCCGGCAGCCGGGCCCAGTCGTCAGCCTGTGCCAGCACCACATTGCCCGGAATCCACTCCAGCAGATACGGCAGCCTGGGCACGGTGAGGAATGCCGCGAAGGCCAGCGCCCAGGCGATCATCCAACCGGGAATCTCCTGTCGTGCTCGCCGCACCCGCGTCTTACTCAGCCCCCACCAGAAACCGCCCAGGGCCAGTGGGTACACCAGCAGCAGGTGGGCAGGCCGCAGCCGGAAGGCGTTGAGGATCACCAGCGCCGTCAGGTTGGCCAGCAGCACCGCGGCCAGGGTTCGCGTGAACCGCAGCTCACTGAGCCAGCGCTTCAAAAGCATGTGTGCGCGCTCATGCCAAGCTATGATAGAGCCTCATGGGGCGGCGCGGAAAGTGAGTCTCTCGAAGCAGGTTGTGA